>CAZIOB010000180.1:0-35305 GCA_964540755.1 uncultured Prolixibacteraceae bacterium
AAGTTTGCTGACAAGGCTTGTGAAGCCCGAAAAATGTGAGTTTACTATTCGTAAATGACCATTTCGAGGGCAAGCATAACGCAGTCAGCGGACTTTATATACAGACTCTACTTAAGGGATTCCAGAAATTCCCAACCCATGCCGGCAATAATACCCAGTGATGCCAGGATCGACCAGATCAGGAAACTGCCTATTCCGACGCCAAAAGCAACCCATGCCCATATTTTGGCATTTTTGCTTGAGGCTTTTGCACCTTCATAGTCTCCTGTCTGCCACTTTGTGTTTACCTGGGCGGCATAGACAATTGAGACAATCCCAAATGGGAGGCAACAAAGTATGGTGGACAGGATAGCCCATACCAGGTAATTTGGCGGCGGGGGTTCGGGGTGTGCTTGCGGGGACTGCTGAACTTGTTGGTCCTGTTGATCATTCATAATAAATTGATTTAAAAGTTTTAATTTGAAATGCAGTAGTTACTGTTTAACAAATTTACACGTTGAATTTATAAAATAAAATTTATATTGAATTTTTTTGAATAAATTCAACAGGATTTACATAAAAGTTTCAGTCTTAATCAAATGAGGGCATTATGAATCATATTTCAATCTTTTGCCCCTGCCATCTCCTCCGCCTGACTTCCGACGTTTGCCCATACCTTTCCCCAGTTTTTGCAATAATTCCTCAAATGATGTTTTTTTGCATTTACCTAATCCTCTTCCTGTTTGGGGCCCTTTGCCTTCCGGACCGGTTCCATTTAATTTTGGCATCTTTATTAAATTTGTTAATGTTGTTTTCTGATCTGATCTAATTTTTTCTTTATCATTTTTCTACGCAGAGAACTCAACTTGTCAATAAAGAGTATTCCCTGTAAATGATCATATTCATGTTGAAAAATACGGGCAGCAATCCCTTCTAAAAGTTCTTCATGCCATTTGAATTCAAGATCGCGATAACGTACTTCCACTCTGGAAGGCCTTTTCAAATCTTCAAATATTCCTGGTATGCTCAGACACCCTTCCTGAAAATAGCTTTCCTCTTCTCCGTAATTCAATATTTCAGGATTAATGTATGCTTTTTCAAATACTTCACTTATATCATTTTCATACGGGGTGGTATCAATTATAAAAAGATTTTTTAATAAGCCCACCTGTGGTGCAGCCAGTCCCACTCCCTTCTCTTTTTTAAGGGTCTGCATCATATTGACTGACAATGCAGAGTAATCATATTTTCTGTCAATGTCAAATGACTTTTTTCGCAATACCGGAGCTCCGTATATGACAACAGGCATTTCCATCTTTTTTATTTTTAAAAATAAACAAATGTTTATAATAATGCAAATTTATTTATTTTTCTTAAATTGACGAAGGCCGGATTAATTCATAATTTTTATGATTCAGAATTATCTCTTTTGCATTATTTTCCGGGATAATAATTTAGGTTTAGTTTTACGCGTGATTCAGCATAAGCGGTAAAATCTGACGTTAGATGTTCAATTTATCATCAAAGTCGTTAAGGCAGTTTTAATCAGTTACATATTTAAGGCAGTGCAGATAATTTCAGCCGTTGTAATCAATATTCAATTCCTTTTCTGGCTTTAATCCCTTTGGAATAGTAATGTTTTATTTCCTGCATATCAGTGACAAGATCAGCGATATCAATTAGTTCGGGAGGAGCATATCGTCCGGTAATGATTATCTCTGTTTCATTTTTTTTCTTTTTCAGGGCATCTATAAGTTCTTCAGATGAAAAAAGCTTGTAATATATAGCAATAGTTGCTTCATCCAGAATAATAATATCGTAAATTCCTTTTGATAATATTTTATTGATTTCACTGAGACCCTCACGTGCAGCGCTAATGTCCTTTTCTGTCGGGGTCTTAACAATAAAACATTCCAGACCATACTGACGAATGGTTATGTTGGGAATGAACTTTTCTATTGCTTTGATCTCGGAATAAGGCCTTCCTTTTACAAACTGGGCAAAAAGGATTTTTTTCCCTGCTCCCGCCGCCCTTAACGAAAGTCCGAGGGCAGCTGTGGTTTTACCTTTTCCGGTTCCGGTATAGATATGTATATAACCTTTGGATGACATTATTCCCGAATTTAATGGATATTTTTTTTACTGTCAAGGTAATGGGCTGCAATTTCCAGTTCCTGATACCATTCTTTTCCATATTTTCGGATTAACGGCTCTTTAAGGAACTGGTATAGCCTTGTGTGATTCAATTCTCCAAGTATCCTGCCGGGCTTGCAAATATCCAGTTCTTCATAATTTACAGCGTCAAAATTTTCATATTCTTTAATACGTATGGGGAACAGATGGCAGGAAAGAGGTTTTATAAAGCTTGTTTTCCCTTCGGAATATAATCTTTCTATGCTGCATCTCAATATTCCTTTATCATTGTAATAAGAATAAGCACACTGCCGGTTATTAACAAGAGGGGTCACCAGGTCGCCGTCGGAATCAATTACTGAAAATCCGTGTTTTTCAATCTCTCTTTGATGTTTGAGGGGAAGATAATTTTTAATGAGAGGATACTCTTGTTCTATTATTTTTGCCTCTTCCGGGGTTAGAGGCGCGCCTGAATCTCCTTCAATACAACAGGCGCCTTTGCATTCGGACAAATTGCATGTGAAATATTTTTCAAGTACATCACGACTTATCAGGGTATGTCCGATTTCAATCATAATTTCTGGTTTAAGTGAGTTACCCTCGCGGTTCGCTAACAGTTCCCTTCGTTTTCCCCGGGATCAATTCGACTTAATGATTTCGATCCTTCGAAATCATAGTCTTATTAACCTTTGCTTTGTCCGGGATGACATTGCCCTGGATTCAGGATATCAGGATTTTGCCGGTCATCTCCTTTGGTACCTGCAGTCCCATTATTGACAGCAAGGTAGGTGCAACATCTGCCAGTATCCCGTTTTCGAGCTTTACACTTTTCTTGTCATTACTCACTAATATGCACGGGACGGGATTAAGGCTGTGAGCCGTGTTTTCCGAACCATCCTCATTAACTGCATTGTCAGCATTACCATGATCAGCGATTATCATTATATCATAATTGCCTTCCATGGCTGCTTCGACAACTTCTTTCAAACATTGGTCAACAGTGGCAACTGCTTTAAATATTGCATCATAAACACCTGTATGGCCTACCATGTCACAGTTAGCAAAATTAAGACAAATAAAATCAGCCTCCCTGTTTTTCAGTTTTGGGACAATAGCATCTTTTATTTTCGGAGCTGACATCTCAGGCTGCAGATCGTAAGTAGGCACTCTGGGGGATTGAATCAGAATGCGTTCTTCACCGTCGAATTGTTTTTCCCGGCCACCACTAAAGAAAAATGTAACATGAGCGTATTTTTCCGTTTCAGCAATCCTGATTTGTTTAAGTCCTGCACGGGAAACCACTTCACCCATTGTATTGGTCACATTTTCTTTTTCGAAAATAACATTAACACCTTTAAAATCAGCCTTATAGTTAGTCATGGTGTACCATTCTAAATCCATGACAGCCATATTCTGTTCATGTATATCTTCTTGCGTAAAAGCTATGGTTAGCTGCCGGAGACGGTCAGTACGGAAATTAAAACAAATAACCACATCGCCTTTCTGAATTACAGTTATAGGTTCTCCTTTATCATCCACTTTAACAATTGGTTTCAGGAATTCATCAGTAATGCCGTTATCGTATGAGTTTTGCACTGATGCCAGCAGGTCTTCAGATTTTTGGCCTTTTCCTTTAGTGTATAGGTCGTATGCAAGCTTTATCCTGTCCCAGTTTTTGTCACGGTCCATTCCATAATATCTTCCTATGAGCGAAGCGAAGCGCGCATTGGTATCTTTTAAGGCTTCCATGTCGGCTTTAATAAAACCATAGCCCGAACGCGGGTCAGTATCACGGCCGTCTGTCAGTCCGTGAACAAAAATATTTTTGAGTCCCATATCAGTTGCAATCCTGCTGAGCGCTATCATATGGGAACTAAGTGAATGCACTCCTCCGGGGCCTATTAAACCAATAAGGTGAACGTTTTTATTATTCTCTTTTGCATATTTACAGGCTTTGATTATCTGTGGGTTTGTCCACAAAGATTTATCTTTTATAGCCTTTGTTATCCTGACCATGTCCTGGTACAGAATCCGGCCGGCGCCAATATTCAGATGGCCTACCTCGGAGTTTCCCATCTGTCCTTCCGGAAGGCCTACATCTTCACCGCATGCGAGGAGTCGGGAGTCAGGGTATTCTTTTTTCAGGTAATCCATGAACGGGGTAGGGGCAGTAGAGACAATATCACGTTTTGATCCGTCTCCAATTCCCCAACCATCAAGAATTACAAGAAGCGTTTTTTTTATATCAGACATATATTTGGGCATTAATAAAATTTAGACCTTTTATCAACAATTTCTACATTGTCCCGATGAGCCTGATAAGCCTGGTTAAATGCCCGGTAAGCGAGCTCACCCGATAATCTCATTTGTTCGTTTCTGAGATCCGGTACCTGGTCATCTGCCTCGTTAACGGAAGTAACCTCAACAATAAAAACACCGTTATTACCTGCAACAGGCCCGGATATTTTCCCTGGTTCCATGGCAAAGGCTGTTCCTGCCAGGGCAGGCTCCAGTCCTGCACCGGGAATGGAAAGGGAATTAAAATTAACATTTAAAGCATTCTCTACACTGGTACCCAATTCCGAAGCAATAGATTCAAGATCGCTTTTTCCTTCGAGCGCTGCCTCCATTTTCTGCATAAGAAATTCAGTTTTCTTTTGTTTCTGAACAGCCAGTTCGATACGTTGTTTTACATCTTCGAAATCTGCAATTCCTTCGTCGGTTGCTGAAACAAGAGTAGCTATTACATAAGTATCTCCCAGATCGAATATCGTAGAACCCTGGGGATCCTGTATCATTTTACCTACATCGGTGTCAAAGGCAGCACGGATAAGAGGCCTTGCATTCTCCAGTTCCTGTATCTGACGATCATTTTCGTTTATTGTAGCGACCTTCTTATTTAAATTTTGTTCTGCTATGGCGGCATCAAATTCATCTTTGTTAGTATTATTCCCGGCGAATTTGCTTGCCTGTGCATAAACATTTTGATACGTTTTGGTGCTCGGCACAACCTTTCTTATAAGATAAGCAACCTGTACCTGTCTGGTTTCCCTGCCACGGCCGGTTGTTTGAATAACATGAATTCCATGTTGGGTAACCACAACAGAAACTTCATTTATAGCATTACTAAAGGCTGCCTCTTCAAAAGGCTCCACCATATCACCTCGGCTGAACCAGCCAAGCTCGCCTCCTTTCATTGCGGAACCTCTGTCTTTTGAATACTCCATAGCCAGCTCATTGAAATTGCTTCCGCCTTCAATGGCTGTTTTCAGACTGTCAGCCAATTCCTGCCTGGCAGCCAGTTCTTCGCGGGTTGCCACATCCAGCAAGATATGCCTTGCTTCAACTGAGTCCGGCATCATTTCAGATGCATGTAACTTAGCCAGTTTATATGAATTATCTTCAAAATAAGGTCCTAAAATACTGCCTGTCTCCGCATCAGTTTCAAATATCCATGTTGCAATATCCTCAGGAAGTTCCTCTTTTTTATACCAGGTATTATCAAAGCTGACATCCGAATTCGAATTTACAAATGATACATTGTCATTTGTCCTTGCAAAGTCCTCCACTATTTCATTTATCCATGCTTCTGCATCCTGAAAATCCTGTTCCGACGGAGTTACCGGAAAAGTGATAAATTCGATCATGCGAATTTTCTCCTGCTCATAGTCATTTTTATGAGCATCATAATAATCCCTTAGTTCCTTATCTGTTAATGTCACCTGGCTGTCAGCCACTGAACTGTTAGGAAGCATTATATAATCAAAGTTGATCTGTTTGTTACTCTCTTCCATATTTTTTCCGGCTCTCTGTGTTGTTACATAGAGTCCTTTGCCAACGAGAGTGTTATATTTATTATGTAAACGCTCTTCTGCTATCTGGCTTTCAAGATATAGCCAGTATTCGCGTTGTTCCGGGCTAACTCCTGTTTCAAGGTTCTGAAGAAAACGGACCACTGCTCCCCGGTCAACCTGGCCCGTATTAGGATTACGGAATAATTGCTGTACTATAGGGTGGAGGTTTGTTCCCTGCAGCATGTCAAAGAGTTCATCTGAACTAACTGTAATGCCTAAATCTTTATAAACATCGTCCATGACTTTCTTACGGACGATGTTCTGCCAGGCTTGTTCACGAATCTGAACCCAGTTTTCCTCATTTAACTGATTCTGCCCTGTATTCATCTGGTATATTTCACCAAGCTCTTCTGCCTGATGCTGAAATTCCGGATACTGAATTGATTCTCCCTTAATTTCTGCTATTTCCAGTTGGTTACGACGGAATAATGAATTTCCCGATTGAAGCATATCGCCAAGGATGAATGCGGCTAATGAGATTCCGATCACAATTGCCACTAGTATTCCTGCTTTTGTTCTGATAGTTTGTAATGTTGCCATCTATTTTCAGTTCTTATTACAAATATTATTTTAATTTTTTCGAGCTACGAAGATAATAATTTTCAAAAGAATCCATGAGAATTTATTTTTTTTAGGTGTTGCTTGTTATGCTTTGTTATTAAGATAACATTCTATTATTTTTTCAATTCCAGGGCTTCATTAAAAGGTGTAAGCTCTTCCTCTTCTCCAGGGATTTGTTGTATGTTATCTTTGTTGCCTGTTTCTTTATTGTCAACATTTATATAGATAGTACCTTTAGGATTTTTTATTCTCCAGTTTTCAAGCGACTGGTCGGATTCAAATCCAATTCCGGTTATTATCTGGTCAGATCTGATAATTTTAACATACTCCTGCGTATATATTTTTTCTGTTTTTTCCTCCCAGATGAGATGTTCTGTTTTTAAGGTATCACCTTTATTATTTGTAGCAACAACATTATTTTTGGCTTCCCATTTTTCTTCATCAACAAATTGTTTTGCATAATCAGCAGTTATACTTGACAGGATATTGTTATGTGTGTCATATTTTACCAGTTCTATTCCTTCGGGGAATTCCACATAAGGTTCCCCCTCGGTCTCAAATTGAAGGAGTCTGGGAGCCTGAAGGTAAAATCTTACTTCGCCGCTATCAGTATAGAATGTTTCAAAATCTGTTGCTTCTACAGCAGGAAGGTTTTCGGAAGAGCTGAAGGCTTTTATTTTTTCTATATTATTTTCACAACCCTGCAAAATTATTGCAGCCCCGCATATAAGAGCTGCAATAATCTGTGAAAATGGATATTTTTTTTTGTTAAAATCTGATTTTTGTTGTTTCATTAATCCAACCTCCTACTTTGTAGCTCTGGCCTTCCTGCAAGCCACGGAAGAAAGCCTCCTCCTTACTTGGAAAATAATTCCGGTATGTAGAGATTTTTTGGGAGGCATCAATAGCACATTCCTCATCGGCTCTCCTTGCGCGCTCAAAATAGTCAACAGCTACCCAGAAAACAGTTGAATGTTCAAAGTCATCTTCTCCGAAGGATCGACTGGCAGCTACGTATATATCACCAATGAGCATTAATGCCTTACACATGTCAGGATCAATTTCCAGGGCTTTCCGGGCATAAGTACGTGCTTCATTCAGTGCATTTTCCCTGACAAATATAAATGTGCCATATTCATAATAATACCTGGCCAGCAGTTCTTTGTCAGTTTCCTGCTCCATTGCCTGTTTATAATATTCCTTTGCTTTTTCTGTATCATCTTTTTTTAAGTATCTCCGCGCCATATTAAATGCTGCTTCAGCTGATGGCTCCAATTCATAAAGCCTCTCTGTTGCATCTGAGAAGAGTTGTGTTTCTTCACAATCAGCATTGCCCAGCCTGCGCAACATACTTTTTATAAAATCAATATCATCATTTTTTTCTTGGAACTGAGGAGAATAGATATTAACCAAAGCATCACAGGAAGCAGCTCCGGAACGGCCGAAAATGTCCTCTATATATAATTTTATATCATTTACTTTTTTGGCAAGTTCTTCGTCATCACAGTTTTTCAACAAAATATCCAGGTTAGCATTACAAATACCATAATTTTTAACAACACTTTCCTGTGGTATTTCTTCCAGTCTGTATAATGAACGCGTTGTCTGCATCAGAAGAACAAGTATAGACAGTTCAGTTTTATCTCCCTGCAGTTCTACCGACTCTTTGAGCCAGTCGTAGCCCTTCTTTATGACACTTTTCAACTCCTCACCTTCGGGAGGGTTATCGGTATTCAATTTATATTTCAGCCATGCAGTTGCTTTGCGGCCCATTACATATCCCTTTTCATTGTAATATTTCATTCGTTTATCATAGATTTTCATCAGTTCATCTATGAAATTGCTCCTTTTTTCAGAAGAGTTGGCGTTTTCAATAAAATTTTGATACATATTAGCGCCATGGATATATATATTCAGGGTTGATTTGGGATACTTGTCATATATAACTTTCCAATGAGGCAGGGCCATTTCGAAATTATCCTGCTTGTAGAACTCATTGTAAAGGGAGAGTTCATTCATGAATACCCTGTCCTGTTCCCTTATTAAATCCTCGGCTGATTTCAGGATTACACCTGTCTCTGTCACTTCATCGCCCTCGCCTGAAGGAATTTCTCCCTCAAACGCAAAATCAAAAACATCGCCCGTTTTATTTTCAATTTCCAGCCTCTTGCTATCATTTAAATAAGTAAACTTGATCCATTTTGTTTTTTCATGTGCTTCAACTTCATATTTGCCGTCGAAACTGGTCATCATGGTGCCGCCTCGGTGTGCTTCCACCGTAATCCCGGCAGCAGGTTCTCCGTTTCTGTAAACAGTTCCTTTAATAACTCTTTGAGCCTGTAAACTGCTTAACGATGCTGCAGTTATTGCAGCCAATAATAATGTTATGCGAAAAACAGCTTTCATAGTCTTATTAATCTTTTTCATTTTTATTATTATTCGAATCTTCTTTTTATAAACCATAAATCATATAAATTAACACTTAAGTTCAATTTTGCATAATTTTCAAGAACAAGGTTTTCTGTTTTTGTCCCTCTTCTGCCAATTTCACCTGAAATGTTAATTGTCGAATTAGAACGATATACCGGTAAACCTACTCCAAAACTTATGCCAAAATTTTTAATATGCTGATTATCAATCATGAGATAGGTTTTTCCAAAATTGATTCCTAATCGGTAAGCAACACGGTCAAGATAACTCTGTATTGAAAACCTGTCAGGTATCCATTCTGCACCAATCGCAAATTTATCTAAATCGTTCAAAAATTCATTGGGAGAACCGAAAAAAGTTGCTTTCGACCATGACTGATGATAATAATCTGCATTTATCTCCAGTGTATTTTCTTTAACGTATGAGATGCCGAATCCGTATGTCATGGGAAAGCGGACTATATTCTGGTCTTCACTTTGAAAATTTAAAGTATCAATATCAGAGTTGTTTCCCGAGGTTATAACTTTTTGCGTCAGGTCAGATAAAAAAGCAGTATATTTTGGTTTGTTCTCAATAACTGCGGCAAATGTAATACTGTTTTCGTCCTTTAGAGGAAGTGTGGCCTGCAGTCCGAATTGAAGTCCGAAATCCCTTATTCTCAGTTTTTCATATTTTTGTACACTATAGGAATCTGTTGATTCCAGAAAATATATCTCTGCATTCCTGTTCAGGGTTCCGAACATGTAGTTCAGGTTTGCCCCGACCGATATATTTTTAACCGGTTCAACAGCTAAGCCCCAAAACACTTTTGACAACGATCCGACGCCATAATATTTATGAAGAATGTCCCCGGCATTATTAAGAGTTTCATTTATCTGAATGTCATATCCTACATCTGAGTATGGTGTTAATCCCAGGCTTGTTGCCATCCAGTTGGTGACTTGAAAGTTCAGCGCCAGATATCTGAAATTAATGTCATTTGCATTAAAGCTGGCAATATCGTTATTGTAACTGGCAAATTTCCCGACTACTCCGAATTCAAACATGAAACCCAGTGAGTCTATGGCTGTGTAAGAACCGGGATTCGAAACATTAATCTGCTGGCTATTCCGGCTTGCCAGCGTAGCTCCTCCCATTGCTGTAGTGCGTCCGAAACTGTAATACTGCAAATCCCCCAGTCCGAACCGGGAATAAGGTGAGGTTGTATTATTATTAAATTGTGCAAACAACAGGACCGGAAATAATATTAAACCGGCCAGCAGACTTGCTCTTTTATTTCTCCCCATTATATTCTATAATACTATTTAATCCTATGGCTATTAAATTGAAATCTACAAAGAAAGAATTTTTTAATTTCATAACAAAAAAATTCGCATCACCTCCGGTAATAATTACTTCTAAATTTTTATAAAATTCCTTAAAAGAATCGATAGTCTTATCTGCCTCAAAAGCAACTCCATGTTGAACTCCGGCGCGAATAGCTTCTTCTGTTGTCCTGCCGAAAAGATCGTCAAATTTTTTTTTTGTTACCAGGGGCAAATTATCGGTATAATGTTGTAAAGCCTTATAGCGCATTTCGATGCCAGGGCTGATGTTACCTCCCAGATACTGCTTTTTGTCGTTGACAATGTCATAAGTTATTGCTGTACCGGCGTCAATTACCAGGACATTTTTGCCCGGGAACAGGGTATATGCACCGACTGCAGCTGCAATCCTGTCATTTCCAAGGGTATCCTTCGACTGATAACAATTTTCTAAAGGAAGCGGCGTCCCGGCATTAAGCTCAATAAATAGTCTGAATTTTTTTTTCAGATAATCTTTTATTTCGTTAGAATATTTTTTTACTGATGATATTATGGCTTTATCCAGTCCGGGGAATTTTCTTTGCAAATTCAGAATATGCCCGGTATTAATTTTTTCCAAAGCCGAGAAATATACAATTTCTCCGTTTTTAAAAATTGAAAGTTTAGTTTTAGTATTTCCAATATCAATTACAAGGTTCATGTTAGTCAATAATTCGCTGGCTTATGTCAAGAGCTTTAACAGAGTGGGTAAGGGCTCCGATTGATATATAATTGACCCCTGTGGCGGCAACTTTTCGTATTCGTTTAAGAGTCATATTCCCTGATGCTTCAATTTTAGTACGTTTATTAATGAGCTTAACAGCTTCTTTCATCATTCCAGGGCTCATATTATCGAGCATAATTATATCCACTTTGGCTTCAAGCGCCTCCTGTACCTGCTCCAGGGTAGATGTTTCAACTTCTATTTCTATATTTTCAGGAATTTTAGGACGGATTGCATCAACAGCCTTTTTAATTCCTCCTGCCACCCGGATATGGTTATTTTTAATCATTACCATATCATATAAACCAAATCTGTGATTTGATGCACCTCCCATTCTCACTGCATATTTATCGAGATATCTGTATCCCGGCATGGTTTTTCTTGTATCAAGAATGACAACATTATGGCCTTCCACCTCTTTCATGCATTTATCAGCGTAAGTAGCAATTCCCGAAAGTCGCTGAATAAAATTCAGGGCTTTTCTTTCCCCGGTTAGCAAAGCTCTGTAGTTACCTTTGAACTTAACTAATATATCACCAGGCTTTACCCTGCTTCCATCATGCAGTTTTTCCTTCCACTCAAGATTTTCATCAAATTTTTTAAAAACCATTTCAGCAATTGGCAATCCTGCAATCACACCTTCTTCTTTGGCAATAAAGACTGCAGTTTTGATTATGTCAGGGTGGACCAGGTTATTGGTGGTTATATCGCCTTCACCAATGTCTTCTGCTATGGCCAGTTCGAAAAGTATCTCGGCAGACCTTAATGTTTGTTCATCCATCATAACTTTTATTATTTTCTTACTGGTTCAAATTGAATATTTTTATTTTTTTCTTGTACTATATGAACTTCAAAATCTGGATTTTCTTCAGGGAAATCACTTCTTATATGCGATCCGCGGCTTTCTTCCCTCGTAAGGGCAGCTTGTGCTATAAGTCTGCATATTGTAGCGCTGTTAAAGATTTTCAGTAAATTATAATCCTTATTGATATTTTTATATTTATCCGTTATCTCCAGAAATTTGTCAAGCGTTTGTATAATTGATTCTCTGTTTCTTACGATACCGAGATTTTTTGACATCAATGATGCTGCCTCATTTTGATAAGAAAGGAAAACATCTTCATTCTCTTTATTGATATTAACAGGTATTATATCCCTGAAATCACTTTCCGGCCATTTCAGGGTTGCTGCTTTTTCACTTGCCCTTTTCCCAAAAACAAGACATTCAAGCAGTGAATTGCTTGCCAGTCTGTTAGCGCCCATTACCCCTGTTGAAGCTGCCTCTCCGCAGATAAACAATCCTTTTATATTAGTTTCGGCATTAAGGTTGGTTATGATACCGCCCGTCATATAGTGTGCCGCAGGAGCAACGGGCAGTAGGTCTTTGGTGAGATCGTAGCCTAATTCTTTGAGATGCATGTAAATATTATAGAACCGGGTTTTAATTTTTTTTTCATCAAGGTGCTTAAGTGATAAATAAATGTAATCAGAATCTGATTCATTTATCCGCTTAAAGATGCTATATGCAACCACATCACGGGGTGCCAGTTCAGCCAGAGGGTGGATATCTTTCATAAACCTTTTGCCTTCCTTATCCAGTAGCCAGGCACCTTCTCCACGGACTGCCTCACTTATCAGATAAGCATCTTTTCCTGGAATATAAAGGGCTGATGGATGGAATTGTATAAATTCGATATCGGCAATTTTTGCCCCTGCCTCGTAGGCCAGCGCAATACCGTCGCCCGTAGCGGTATGCGGATTTGTAGTACGTGCATACAGTCTTGAAAGCCCGCCGGTGGCAAGAATGACAGATTTTGATTTAAAAATTATATTTTCCCCGGTTTTAAAATCAATGGCCAGTATTCCTGTAATCCTGTTGTTATTCTTTAAAAGCTTGACAACCGCCATGTATTCAAAAGGTGTTACAGAGGATTGTTCTTTTACTTTTTGCAGGAAAAAACAGGTTAGTTCTTTCCCTGTGGCATCTCCTCCTGCATGTAGAATTCGTCGCCTGCTGTGGCCCCCTTCCAGTCCGAGAAGATATTCTCCCTCTTTTTTATCAAACTTCATTCCCCAGTCAATTATTTCTTTTATACGATCCCGTCCTTCATTGACCAGCACTTCAACTGCATCCCTGTCACATAATCCCCGTCCCGCATTCAGTGTGTCTTTCATATGCTCTTCGGGGGAATCATCCTCTGTGATGGCTGCTGCAATACCACCCTGTGCATAATATGAATTACTTGTATCGAGTTCCGATTTAGTAACAATAGCTACATTCCCGAATCTCGAAGAGTGGTATGCGGCAGTAAGTCCTGCCAGGCCACTTCCAATTACAACCGTATCAAATTCATATATTTGCATGAAAAATATCCTGGTGAATGCATCACAAATTTACTATTTCTTTTGTTTAATCAGGGAAGAAGAGAACAATTTCTGTAAAATCAGGATGAAATATTAATTTCAGACCTGAATATCTGAAGCGGGATTGTTATGAAGTTCTAAAGTGTGCGTTAATATTGGGAAGGGCAATAAAAAATTTTGAAGATGCAGTCGTCACTATGGTGAAAAATTATAATTAATCACTTATAAATAATAAATGGCTACACATATTCCATAATCCTTCCTGCAATATGTAAAAGTGATATTTCTGCCAGTTTTGTCTGATATTTGACATAGATGAGCCGTTCTTCCGCATCGAGCAGACTCTTTTGTACTTCCCGCAATTCAAGTCCGGATAAATTTCCCAGCCTGTATCTTTCCAGGGCAATTTCCAGATTTTCCCTTGCCACATCTAAATTTTCTTCTTCCATCCTTACAAGCCGTAAATTATTTTCGTAAGCATAATAAACTGTTAACAGCTCTGCTCTGATATCCTGTAAAACTTCATTATACTGATAATTTTTTGTAAGCACATCAATGTGGGCATTCGTTTTTTCACGCCGCCGGTTGAATCCGTCGAAAATATCCATGCCCAGTGTAAGGCCGTAATTAAATGCGCGGCTGTGCTGATTGGTAATAGCCAGAGTTCCGTAATCACTTATAGAGCCGGTACCATATCCCCTGTATGAGTAATTGTATCCTGATGACAGGTTAAGGTAGGGATAAGCACGCGAAGCAATGATCTTGTAATCAAGTTCTGAAATTATCTCATTTTTTTCTGCAATTTGCAATCCGGTATTAAGTCTGATGGCCGAATCCAGCAGCTCCTTATATAACAGATCGGGATTGAATTGGATGCATGTATCTTTCAGTATAATATTATCTTCCAGGTCATTTAATACCATTAGCTTTTTCAGCCTGACTTCTGATTCGAGAATCTGCTCTTTCTGTCGCGCAAGCCTTGAGCTGTCCTCATTCAGGTAAACAATTGATTGCAGCAGCTCCAGTTTAGAGGAAGCCCCCAGAAGGTAACGTTCTTCGTCAATGCGAACTCTTTCCCTGGAAAGTGAAACAGCATATTCCATATTATTAGAATAGTTTTGCTGCTGTATCAGATAATAATACTCGGCAACGATACCGGATATCAGGTTTTCCATAGCCATTTGCGTATTAAGCTCTCCTATCTGTTTTAATTCATTCAGCTTTTGATAGGTAGTCTGTACGCTGAAACCATTAAACAAGGTCATGTTCAGGTTTAAACCGGATGTGCCTGTAGTATTATGAGTTCCTTTGGATATTCTTTTAGTATCATCATTCATATTTTGAGTTGTGGAAGTAATGTTGCCTCCAAACCGGCTGGTGGTAGTGACCGTTGGCAGGAACCCCGCATTTGCACGTGTATAGTTATTTCCGGCAATTTCTTCTTTATTCCGGGCTACTTTAACTGAAAAATTTTGTTCCAGTCCGGTAACTATGCAACGACTTAAATCATATATTTCCTGTGCAACTGAAACCAGGGGCAGGCCGGTAATAATTATAATTGTAATCAGATTTTTAATCATGATCCGTTTTATTCGTTTATAATTATTTATTTTTAAAGGTATCATTATGGAACTCGTACTTTAATCATTATTTTCTGTGGTAATATTTATAAGGCTCGTTTCATTCTTATTTTCGGTTGAAATTAACAGGTAAATACCGGGAACAACAAAAAGGGTAAGGAAAGTAGCTAATAACATTCCGCCAACTACTGCTGTCCCCATTGCTACCCGGCTTTGTGCCCCTTCTCCGAGTCCCAGCGCCAGAGGCAGGATCCCGAGAATAGTAGATAGGCTCGTCATGAGAATAGGACGGAACCTGGCCGCAGAGGCATATTTTATAGCCTCAAGTTTACTCATGCCGGCTGCCTTTCTCTGATTGGCAAACTCAACTATCAGTATTCCGTTTTTTGAAACCAGTCCGATGAGCATGATTATCCCGATCTGGCTGAAGATATTCATGGTAATTCCGAAGTACCACATGAATACCAGGGCTCCTGTCAGCGCAAGAGGCACTGTCATCATAACAATAACCGGATCTTTGAAACTTTCGAACTGCGCCGAAAGTACCAGGAATATTAGTATAATAGCCAGGATGAAAGCGAACATCAGACTGGATGAGCTTTCCATATAATCTTTGGAGTCACCGTCCAGTGCGGTCCGGAATGTATCATCAAGAACCTTATCTGCGATTTTATCCATCTCTTCCAATCCCTCGCTTATTGTTTTCCCGTCTGCTAAATTTGCAGAAACAGTAGCTGCGACGAACCTGTTGTAACGGTAAAGTTGAGGCGGGGCAGTGGTTTCTTTTAAACTTACAAAATTATCAAGCTGTATCATCTCCCCATTGTTATTCCTGACATATAATGATTTCAGGTCTAATGGTTTATTCCTGTTCTGCCTGTGCAGCTCGCCCAGTATCTCATATTGTTTCCCGTTCATAATAAAATAGCCGAACCGTTGACCGCTGAGGGCCAGCTGCAGTGTCTGCCCTATATTCTGAGTTGAAATTCCCAGAAGGTTTGCTTTATCCCTGTTAATTTCGATCTGTAATTCAGGCTTGTTGAATTTAAGGTTAACATCCGGCATTACAAAAACGGGATTTTTATATACCTCAGCCATAAAGGCCGGGAGGACCTCCCTTAGCTTGTCTATAGCCGGCGCCTGAAGAACATATTGTATCGGTTGCCGGGCACGCCTTCCCCCGAAAGTTGATTGCTGAACCACATTTGCTCTCGCTTTGGTCTTTTTTTGTAATTCCGAAGTAAGCCGGCTTGCTATTTCCTGTTGGGAGAGTTTGCGCTTGTCTGGTTCGGTAAGGACAATACGGACAAAAGCAAAACTGCCCCTTATCATTGTAGTTATTTTATCCCTTTCGGGTATAATACCCTTAACTGTTTGAGCAATATCCTCGATGTAGTCATATGTAAATTCATAAGTAGAGCCTTCCGGAGGGGTAACCCTGACATTCATCTGCGACCTGTCTTCCAGCGGCGCCATCTCTGCAGGTATGAATTTCCACAAAATATATATAAAAGCTCCTGCAAGCACAAGAATTGTCAGTGAGATGTATCTGCGTTTAAGAAATGTTTCCAGTCCCGACTGGTAAGCTTTGTTCAGCCTGACAAAGAATTTTTCACTCCAAATATAGACTTTGCTTCTTTTGTGATGTGGCTGCAGTATTTTGGTTGACAGCATCGGTGTAAGGGTAAGGGCTACAAAGGATGAGATGATCACCGCACCTGCTATAACGATGCTGAATTCCCGGAATAGCCTGCCTGTCATGCCTTCGAGGAAAACTATCGGGAAAAAAACGGCGACAAGGGTAATTGTGGTGGCAATGATAGCGAAGAATATCTCATTGGAGCCTTTTAAGCCTGCTTCAAGAGGTTTCATACCCTTTTCAATTTTGACGTAAATATTTTCCATCATAACAATTGCGTCGTCAACTACCAGTCCGATTGATAAAACAATAGCCAGCAGCGTAAGCACATTGATCGAGAAGCCCGCAAGGTACATTATAAAAAATGATCCCACCAGGGAAACAGGTATTACCAGAATAGGTATTAATGTTGTCCTCCAGTCGCGCAGAAACAGGAAAATTATTACAACCACCAGGAAAAAAGCAATGTAAATTGTAGTTTGCACTTCCCTGACAGATGATCTTATATATTTTGTATTATCGAAACCGATCTCAATTCCCACATCATCGGGCAGGTCCTTTTTTATGAATTCCAGCCTTTCGTAAACTTCATCCACAATTTCAATATGGTTGGCTCCGGGTTGCGGTATGATAACAGTGGCAACCATGGGGACATCATCCATTTTCATGATACCGCGCAGGTCTTCCGGGCCCAGCTCTGCCCGCCCTATATCCCGCACTCTTATCAGCTGGTCACCCGACTGTTTTAGTATCAGACTGTTGAACTCCTCAGGTGTAGTCATTAGTCCGAGTGTCCGAATGGTAAGCTCTGTAGTGTTTCCTTCAATACTTCCTGCAGGAAGTTCAACATTTTCCCTCAGGATGGCATTCCGTATATCAAGAGGCGTCATTTGATATCCCGCAAGTTTTGCCGGATCAAGCCATATTCTCATGGCATATCTCTTTTCTCCCCATATACCTACTGAGCTAACTCCTGAAATAGTCTGCAATCTTTCTTTAAATGTCAGTTCGGCGATTTCTGACAGTTCCAGCAATGAACGTTTAGGACTGTTAACAGCGATCATAATTATGGGATCATCATCAGCATCGGCTTTTGAAACCACCGGCGGATCGCAGTCGCGGGGCAGATACCGCTGGGCCTGTGAAACCTTGTCGCGAACATCATTTGCTGCTGTTTCCATATCAACAGACAGTTCAAATTCGACTTCAACATGGCTGTAACCCTGACTGCTGCTACTGGTCAGAGTCCGGATACCCGGAATGCCGTTTATAGATTGTTCCAGCGGCTCAGTGATTTGTGTTTCGATAACGTCGCTGTTAGCGCCGGGATAACTGGTGCGTACAGAAATGATAGGGGGGGCAACGCTTGGAAACTCCCTGATACCTAAAAAGGTCATACCGATACCCCCGAAAAGCAGAATTACCAGTGAAAATACGGTGGCCAGGACCGGCCTTTTTATACTGACTGAAGAAAGACTCATTTTATTCGTTTTCTGATAAATGATGATTGGTAAACAAAGTATCCAGCTGGACAGGGATATCATCCCTTAGCTGAAGTATTGCCGTTGTGAGCAGTGTATCTCCAAAATCAAGGCCTGTCCTTATCTGAATATGGGATTCCGTGCGAAGGCCTGTGGTAACCTTTACTTCTTTAGCTTTTCCGTTATTCAGAATATATACTTTTTCACCCTCCATCTCAGGTATTAACGCCTCGCTGGGGATGGAAACCGTATTATTGATTTGGGAAAGCAGCGCTTTTACACTGGCAAACCTTCCGGGCTTCAGCTCTTCGTTAGTATTTGGATATATCGCTCTTGCTACTATGGTGCGGGTATTAATATCAACTTTCGGATCAATAGCATATACTTTCGCATGAAAAGTTTCGGGGATCCCGTCTATATCAAAAGTAATGGGGAATCCGGGTTTTATCTCTCCGGAATATCGTTCGGGTATTGAAAATTCAATTTTCAAAGGCTTTATTTTTACCAGGCGGACTATCTTTGTCTGGGTTGTGGCATAAGCTCCTTCGCTTATCATTCTGAGCCCGACGATACCATCAAAAGGGGCGCGTAATTCAGTTTCGGCAATCCTTGCCTCTATAAGCATTATATCGGCCTCAATAACCTGAAGCTCGGTAGCTACCTGATCATAACTTTCCCGGCTTATAGCATCGCGGTCCAACAACTGCCGCTGTCTGAATTCCCGTTCCCCGGTCAATTTATGCTGTGCCTGAAGTTTTAATAATTGTGCCTGCAGCGGTTTGTCGTTAATCTTTGCCAGCAATTCACCTTTTTTAACGCTTCTTCCTTCTTCGAAAAAGATTTCAATTACTTTGCCGGATGTTTCAAATGACAGATCTACCTCTTCATCAGGTAACAGGGAGGCTGTGCTGTAAATGATTTCGTTCATATCAGTCGGTACAATGATATAACCGCTTGCAAATAAAGCTTTTTGGCCTCCCGGCCTTCCTGTAGCGGATAGTTCGGGCTCTCCTCCGTTTTTCAGGGAGAAGAATGGTTTTAACTTAGGATAAACAATAATTCCTGCCAGTACAACTATTAAAACTATTGAAATCGAAATTCTGAATATATTACTTTTTGCCACGTCCCTGTTAATTTATGTGAACTTATAAAATGATTCTTATGTATAACCTGAAATGAAAATCTGTTGCAGCCCTGCATTGCACGTTGCTACCGGAAATGCTTATTTAAAAAATTCTCAACGTAGCGATGGCTGCGCTTTCAGAACTTTTTATTGTGCTTCACCATATTAACGTACACTGCATAATTTTATGACAATAGCACTACAGATTGTCAGGTATAAATTTATTTTGACTAAAATAATTCGAAAAGGTTAAATCACTATCGCAACAAATTTTTAAAATTTTAGTCTTTGGCCTTAAACGATCCTGCAAATATATTTATTATTTTGTATTACTCCCGGTCATGGCGGATAAGGTCTGTTATTTTAATGATCAGGTGTTTTAATTTACGGATTTTACTTCCGACAGATTATTTTCCGTAAGCATTTCATTCATGATATAATTTGCTGTTTCCACATCAGCCACATTTGCAAAGGTAAGTGTAAGCTTATTGTTTTTTTGCTGCATGTGGCTTCTGTTAGTTCCTTTTTGAACATATTTTACAATTTTGGGAAAAATAGAAGACTGGTAAAAAGGTGACCCTGGATCGGCAATAAAATGGCAGATCATTTTCTGTTCTTTCAGAATAATTTTTTCAATTCCCAGTTCAAGCGCTTTATGTCGTAATTTAACTATTTCCAGAAGTTGACGGCTCTCCTCGGGCATCTTGCCAAACCTGTCTTCCAGCTCATTTTTGAATTGAAGAAGATGTTTCTCATCATCTATATTGTCCAGTTCCCTGTACATCATAATGCGTTCGCCTGAACCGGGGATATAACTCTCGGGAAATAACAGTTCAAGATCCGTATCGATCTGGCAATCCTGTACAAATCTTAATTCAGGAAAAACATCTTTTTCCTCTTTTCCCTTAAAAATTTCCCTGAATTCTTCCTGTTTTAATTCCTGTACCGCCTCGTTAAGAATTCGTTGATAAGTTTCAAAACCTATATCAGCTATAAAACCGCTTTGTTCCGCTCCCAGAAGATTTCCGGCTCCCCTGATATCTAGATCCTGCATGGCTATTTTAAATCCGCTTCCCAG
Organism: uncultured Prolixibacteraceae bacterium; assembly: GCA_964540755.1. GTDB lineage: Bacteria > Bacteroidota > Bacteroidia > Bacteroidales > Prolixibacteraceae > JAAYJR01. The sequence continues at coordinate 20,290 of CAZIOB010000180.1, forward strand.
GTCAGAGAATTCTCCCAGCGCTGTCAGTCTCCTCCGGGCTTCGGGGGTGAGGACATCCAGGGGGGGTGTAATAAGGTAGCAGAATGCTTTCTTATTTGATCTGCCTACCCTTCCCCGTAACTGATGCAGGTCGCTCAGGCCGTAATTTTGTGCCTGGTTTATAATTATTGTATTAGCATTAGGTATGTCCAGGCCGGACTCAATTATTGTGGTAGCCACCAGCACCTCGAATTCACCATTGATGAATCCGAGCATGGTCTTTTCAAGATTATGCCTTTCCATACGGCCATGGCCAACACCGGTAGTAACTCCGGGGACAGCACGTTTTATAAAGGTTTCTATTTCATGTATGTTGTCGATCCTGTTATGGATAAAAAATACCTGCCCGTTTCTTTCCGTTTCATATAAGATAGCCTCCCTGATGAGGTTTTCATTAAATCCGTGTACTTCGGTAATTATAGGATAACGGTTTGGAGGGGGTGTCTGAATGATTGACAGGTCGCGCGCTCCCATAAGGGAAAACTGCAATGTTCTGGGTATTGGAGTTGCTGTCAGTGTAAGGGTATCCACATTTACTTTCAGTTGTTTCAGTTTTTCTTTTACTGACACGCCGAATTTTTGTTCTTCATCGATAATTAACAGTCCGAGGTCTTTAAATTTAACATCCCTGCTTACCAGCCGGTGAGTTCCTATCAGGATATCTGTCCTCCCTTCGGAGAGTTCTTTCAGCGTATGTCTTATTTCTGCAGATGATTTTAACCTGCTTACATAAGAAATTTTAACAGGAAATTCAGCTAATCTTTCTGAAAAAGTCTTATAGTGTTGTAATGCCAGAATGGTAGTAGGGACTAATACTGCAACCTGTTTATTATCGTAAACGGCCTTGAAAGCAGCCCTGATTGCAACTTCTGTTTTTCCGAAGCCCACATCGCCGCATATAAGCCGGTCCATGGGAATTTTCCTCTCCATGTCCTGTTTTATCATACTGGTAGCTTTTTCCTGGTCGGGAGTGTCTTCATAGATAAATGAAGCTTCAAGTTCTGTCTGCAGGTAAGTATCGGGAGAGAAAGCAAATCCTTTTTCCTCAAGTCTTTTAGCATAAAGAGCTATTAATTCTTTAGCAATATCCTTAACTTTTGATTTAGTGCGGTTTTTCATTTTTTGCCATGCACCGGTACCCAGTTTATTCACTGTTGGCTCAGAACCTTCTTTTCCCGTGTATTTTGAAATCCTGTGCAGGGAGTGAATATTAACGAGCAGGGAATCATTGTTTTTATAGACCAGCCTGACAGCCTCCTGCCTTTTACCGTTTATCTCAGTACTGACAAGTCCTGCAAATTTACCTATACCATGGTCAACATGTACAACATAATCACCCTTATGCAGTTTCCCCAGTTCTTTAAGCAAAACATTTTCCCTGTGCTCTTTACGTGTTTTTAATTTGAATCGGTGGTATCGTTCAAATATTTGGTGGTCAGTATAACAGCATATCTTAAGATCATTTTCCGTAAATCCTTCATGTAATGCAAAACTTACCGGTGTGAACCTGACATCTGCATCTGTATCGCTGAAAATATCTTTTAACCTCTGTATCTGTTTTTCCTGTCCCGAAAGGATAAAAACTTCATAGCCCCGGTTTTGATAATCTTTGATGTTTTCTCCCAGAAGATCGAAATTTTTATTGAACACAGGCTGTCTTGAATTTGAAATATGAAAAGATATGTCCGGCTCGCAGATGCTCTTCATGCCAAATTCGCAAACAGTTAAGCCCTTAATCTGTTCCCTGAGGCTTTCACCCGTAATTATTTTTTGTTCCACATCTTCCTCACTGCGGCTTCCTTTTGTTTGCCGGAATATATCTGAGACCCTGCTGAAAAATAGATTCAGGTTATTTCCAAAATAGATAGTGTTTTGAGGAAGAAATTCCATTAATGAAACACGGGGGCCCTCAATATTTTTATTTTGAATGTCAGGAATGATAGTAATAGCCGTGAATTTTTCTTTAGAGATTTGATCATCGATATTAAAACTGCGGATTGACTCGATTTCGTCGCCGAAAAAATCGAGACGGTATGGATCTTCATTGGAAAAGGAGAATACATCCACAATACTTCCCCGTACAGAATACTGTCCCGGTTCATAAACAAATTCAACCCTTTCAAAACCATACTCGTTAAGAAATTCATTGATAAAGTTTATGGATATATTATCGCCAACTGATACCTGAAGGGTATTTTTCTCCAGGTTTTTAATGTTTATCACCTTTTCAACTAACGCTTCAGGCCAGGTTACTATTATAAATTGAGATACTGGACTGGTTATTTTATTAAGGGTCTCAGTGCGCTGGACCATGTTCTCCGGATCAGGCTGACCATACTGTATCGAACGTTTATATGAAGAAGGGAAAAATAGATTACTACCGTCAAGTCCGAGGTTATTGAGATCATCGTAAAAATATGCAGCCTCCTCACGGTCGTTTAAAAGGACAGCAATATTTTTTTTTTGTCTGAGGAAGATATTTGCTGTAAATATTGATTTATGAGAGCCAATAAATCCCTGCAGGTGAAATTTTCCACCCGGGGGGCCGTTTCTGAGTGTTTTTACCAATTCGGCAAAATCAGGATGACCCTCGAAATATTTTAGAAACATAACAGGTTTCAAGCCTTCCTGAAAATTTCCTGCAAAATTATAAATATAACCTAAATATTTTAGGTGAGATTGCCATGAATTTCTGAATGATGAAAATTCGTATCTGGATATGATTAAAATTAATTATTTTCAAAGGTATCATATTGAACCCATATATGCTATAATCATACATTTGTATGCCTTCGCACCGACGTGCTATGGCATGCAGTTGTGATTTTACAACCATGAACGTTTCATTAGGGAGTTTCGGGTATTATGGCAGGCTAAAAGTGCGAGAAGTATTTTTTTAATATTTTTTTAACGGTTTTAGTTTTATCATAAGATGTCTCTTTGGAACTGTTTCATCCTTTTTGACATATATTTTGTCTATCTCTCCGTCAAAGGGCATGCGGACCTGGTTTTGCATTTTCATTGCTTCAAGCAGTAACAGGGTCTCGCCTTCCTTAACTTTTTCTTTTGGTTCGACGAAAATATCAATAACGGTACCGGGAATTATGGAATATATGCAATTGGGATCAGGTGTCTGCCATACAGTCCGGTTTTCGAACTTCCAGGTATAGTTGCATTTATAGATTGTCCCTTCGACAATTAATGTTTTAAGTTTTTCTTTATCTGACATACATTTTAAAATCAAGAGGTTAAAACGGAGGAATTCCATGCTTTTTACCGGGAACTACAACATTTTTATTTTCAGATACTTTCAAAGCATGCAGAATCATGTCGCGTGTTTCCCCCGGTTCAATAACTTCATCGATATAGCCCTGGGCAGCAGCTACATACGGATTGGCAAACTTTTCCCTGTACTCCTGTATTTTTTGCTGCCGTACTTTTTCAGGATCTTCAGCTTCAGCAATTTCTTTTCTGAATACAATATTTGCAGCTCCTTCAGGACCCATTACCGCAATTTCTGCCGTTGGCCAGGCAAAAACAAAATCGGCGCGCAGATGCCTTGAATTCATGGCTATGTAACCTCCTCCATAAGCTTTTCTTATGATTATTGTAATTTTCTGCACTGTTGCTTCACTATAGGCATACAGTATTTTTGCCCCGTGCCTTATAACTCCCGCATGTTCCTGGTCAACACCCGGCAGGTATCCGGGAAGATCTTCAAGAGTGATTATAGGAATGTTAAATGCATCGCAGTAACGTATGAACCGTGCTGATTTATCAGAGCTGTCAGTGTCAAGCACTCCGGCGAGCACCATGGGCTGGTTGGCTACAAAACCAACTGTATTACCTTCCATTCGACCAAATCCTATAATGATATTTGGAGCAAAGTACTCCATAATTTCAAAAAATTCGGAACTGTCGGTTATGCTTTTTATTATTTCTCTCATATCATAGGGGATACGGGGATCGGAGGGAACAATTTCTTCGATCTTATGCGATTTTTGAGGTGGCTTTGGAGGGAAAGGCATTGCTTTTGTTGCATTGTTCCTTGGAATATAGCTGATAAGTTTTTTTATCTGTTCAAAACACTCCATTTCGCTTTTTGCAAAGAAGTGGGCATTCCCCGTAAGTTCTGAGTGTACTTTTGCGCCCCCGAGCTCTTCCATTGAAATATCTTCACCCAGTACTGATTTTATAACCCCCGGCCCGGTTATGAACATTTTGGAAATATTTTCAACCATAAATACAAAGTCGGTTAGGGCAGGAGAATAAACTGCTCCTCCTGCACAGGGGCCGAGAATGACTGAAATTTGGGGGATAACTCCGGAGGCCAGTGTATTCCGGAAGAATATTTCACCATAGCCCGCAAGGGAATTTACTCCTTCCTGGATACGGGCTCCGCCTGAATCATTGATGCCTATTAGCGGAACCCTCATTTTCAGGGCATGGTCCATTATTTTAGTTATTTTCCTGGCGTGCATGAGTCCCAATGATCCGCCTGCAACCGTGAAATCCTGTGCAAAAATGCATACAGGTTTATTGTATATAGTTCCTGTCCCTATTATCACCCCGTCGCCATGAAGCACTTTGGATTCCATGCCAAAATCCCTGGCGCTGTGTTCAACAAACAGGTCATATTCATGAAAAGAATTTTCATCCAGCAAAGCAAGAATTCTTTCCCGGGCAGTCATTTTGCCCATTTTAACTTGTTTCTCAATAGCTTTATCGCCGCCCCCTTTTTTAATTTCTCTTTTTCTTTTCCTGAGATCAAGAATATTGTTTCTTAATGACATACAGCTTGATTTTAATTATAAAATATACCTTTCAGGCATCAATGAAAAATATTATACCGGGTTAAAATTAAACATTTTTTTTAATCAGTAAGACTTTGATTCTCTGTTCCGGGTCTTGTATTGGAATAAGCTCACTGAGGCTATTATTTCGATTCTTTGTCCCAAACAGCGGTGAGAGAGCCGGGGTGGGTCATCTTGCTGCCCATTTGAATACAAAGAAAGCAATTATACTGTACCCCAGATTAGGTATCCATACGGCTATAAATGGCGGTGCATTGCCGTTAACTGCAAAAACAGTGGATATTTGCATAAACAAAATATAGGAAAAGCTCAGCAGCAGCCCAAGGCCCAGATGTAATCCCAGTCCACCCTTAATCTTCCTTGATGCCAGTCCTGCCCCTATAATAGTAAGTATAAAGGCAGAAAAAGGCCCGGCAACTCTCTTATGTTTTTCTATTTCCCATTCAACAGTGTTTACTCCCCGCATTTTCATCAGCGAGATTTCTTTATTAAGCTCAGGAGTTGTATAGTTTTCCATTTCGTTTTTGACTATTTTATAATCATCGGGAGTCATATTAAGTGTAGTGTCTATCCGGTAACCTTTCTCAAATTCCTCATGAGATTCATAAATCTTTCTTTTCCACCAGTTATTTAATACCCATTTGCCTGTCTCTTCATCCCATCTGATATTATCAGCAGTAAGTTTCTCCACCAGCCTGGAATCTTCAAATTTTTCCATTGTAAACCTGTAGCCTACATTATTGCTGCTAAAGCTTTGCATATAGATAAACACCCCCGGTTCTATCTGCCGGTGGATATTCCGTTCCTGGGAAACTGTCTGGCGCACATTGTCAATATAAAATTGTCTGAATTGATTAAGTGTCTGGTTAGCAGGAGGAATAACGTAATTGCCCAGAACAAAGGAAAAAGCAGCAAGCACAAATGCCGAAACCATATAGGGCCGCATCAGCCTTGCATAAGAGACACCGCTGCTGATGATTGCAATTATTTCAGTGTTGTATGCCATTTTGGAGGTAAAGTAAATAACTGCAATAAAGGTAAAGAGCGGACTAAAAAGGTTGGCAAAGTAAGGGATGAAGTTCAGGTAATATTCAGTTATTATTGTCCCCCATGAAATATCTTTGGAAAGAAACTCATCAAGGTTCTCCGACATGTCAAAAACAATAGCAATGCTAAGGATCAGGCTGATAGCATAAAAAAAGGTTCCGAGAAACTTTTTTGTAATATAAACATCTATTGTTTTATAAAATTTCATGTGAGATTTTTATCATTATTTGTAAAAAAGCTAATTTAATATTTCTGATTTTATTAACTGAAAATTTGCCGTTAAACTTCATTAGCCATTTTATAATTTTACATTTAATTGTTTTATCATTTTATCCTTCCAAACGCTGAATCTTCCTTCCAATATTTTTATTCTGGCTGTTTTTAAAAGTTGCATATAAAAAGCAAGATTATGGTGGCTTGCTATTTGTGCCCCGAGCATTTCTCCCGAAATAACCAGATGTCTCAGATAAGCCTTTGAATATTTATCGACAAAAGAATTGCCGTTTTCATCGATAGAGGAATGGTCGTTTTCCCATTTTTTATTCCTTATATTAATCATGCCCTGTGAAGTAAAGAGCATACCGTTTCTTCCATTACGGGTTGGCATTACACAATCGAACATATCAATGCCCCTGTCAATTGCTTCCAGAATGTTTACAGGAGTGCCCACCCCCATAAGGTATCGTGGTTTATTTTCAGGAAGTCGTGAAGTAACCACTTCAGTGATTTCATACATTACATCCTCAGGTTCACCCACTGAGAGCCCCCCGATTGCATATCCGTCAGCATCAAAATTCCTTACATTTTCCACAGCCTTTTTCCGTAGTTCAGGATAAACACCTCCCTGGACAATAGGGAATAGTGACTGGCTGAAGCCATATTTGGGTTGGGTTTTTAAAAATTGTTCAAAACACCGGTAAAGCCATCGGCCAGTGAGCTCAAGTGATTTTTTTGCATAATTATAGTCAGCATCACCCGGTGCACATTTATCGAAAGCCATAATAATATCAGCTCCTATTGAACGCTGAATATCAATAACCTTTTCAGGAGTAAAAATATGATATGATCCGTCGATATGTGATTGAAATGTGGCGCCTTCTTCGCTGATTTTTCGGATGTCACTTAGTGAAAATACCTGGTATCCGCCGCTGTCGGTAAGTATCGGCCCGTTCCACCCGCTGAATTTATGAAGCCCCCCTGCATTTTCTATTATTGTAATTCCCGGCCTGAGATAGAGATGATATGTATTTCCCAGGATAATAGCGGCCCTGATATCTTCCTTTAGGTCGCGGACATGAATCCCCTTTACCGATCCCGCCGTGCCCACAGGCATGAAAACAGGGGTTTCGATATTTCCGTGACTGGTAGTTATAATCCCGGCACGGGCAGAAGATCCTTCTGTTTTTGCAATAAGATTAAAGTCCATTAACAATTTTAAGGGGTTAAATATAGCTAATTAATTGTATTGGGGAGATATTAGGATTTTTGCCATTTAGTGTTTCTGCATAAGTAATTATTTGCGTTAAGAATAGTGTGGCAATAAAGCCTCTTTCTTTTTATCACAGCCTTTTTTGTAAGGTTAGGAGAGATTATAAAGGATTATTTTTCCTCATGATATAAGATGCCGGCCAGTAGTATTTATTTTAAGAATTTTTAACTGGTGAATTTATCTCTATTATTTTGCGCTGAAAATTTTGAAATTGAAATGAATGTTTACATTTTTGGTTAATTTTTTTTAAGCCGGATGCCGGATACTATCAGAAATATAATATTGAACCTTCAGCTTTACGAATTGATATCAGCAGGTATTTTTGCCATTCTGTTTTTTTTAAGGTTGCTTTATCTTATTTTCTTCACGGGCAAGGTGATACTCAAAAGGAAAAATGTCAACACTGCATCATATCCTTTATCGTTAATCATGACCTTCAGAAATGATGAGGAGAATCTGGAAAAAAATCTTCCTCCTCTTCTGGAAACAGATCAGGGAGAATTTGAGGTAATAGCAGTTGATGATTTTTCCATGGACAGTTCAATCATTGTTTTAGGAGCTTTGAAAGAGAAATATGGACGGTTGAAATATTCATCGCTAAACCAGGAGACATGGTTTTCAGTCAAAATGGCACAGAACATAGCAATGAAAGCGGCAAAATATGACTGCGTGATGGTAATACCTTCTTCTTTAAATGAATTCAGCAAACACTGGCCCGCTTCTGTCTCTTCTTTTTTTGATGAAAAAACGGATGTGGTTGTCAGCTATTCCAATGTGAGCCATGACGGGAAATTCTATAATCTTATATACAGAACTGAATTCTTTATGCAGCAACTTAAGAGTGCGGGTTATATCCTGAACGGACTTCCCTATGTCGTTGCAGAAGATAACACAGCGTTTAAAAAGGACAGATATTTTTTAACAGGGGGGTACAGGACTAAAATAAGGGAATCCTATGCCAACCTGGAATTAATTATTAATTCTTTCATAAAAAAGAAACATACAAAGGTTGTTTTTACTGCGGATACAGCTATTCTGAGAAAAGAACCAATTAGTCGCCTTAATTTCCATGACTTGCTGAGAAAGGAGATTCAGATAAGGAAATATCTTCCCTTCTGGCGGAGATTGTTTCTGAAGATGGAAGAATATGCTGAATGTTTGCTGCTTCCTTTTGCTTTGATTATGTTCCTGTTTATACCTGATTTATGGGTTATTCCGGCAGCTCTGATTATTATGTTGTGTTTTTTAAAGATGTTTATCATAAAAAAAGCTCTAAGTCGTTTGAAGGAAAGCAAATTATTCTTAACTTCGTTAATGTATGGGTTATTCTTCCCATGTTATAAATTGGCCTACAGGTTTTATTATAATCATAACAGACGCAGGAAAAAATGGAAGAGCAAAAAATAAATTTGTCGGAAAAGGCCCGTCAGGATTACATCCTGGTGCAAAAAGCCCTTGAGGGCGATGAGCATTCTTTTACCAGGTTGCTCTCCCGTTATAAAGATGCTATATATTTTATGCTGTTGAAAATGGTGAATAACCGTAGTGATGCTGAAGATCTTACTCTTGAAGCATTTGGAAAAGCATTTAAAAATTTACATCAGTATTCACCTACTTATGCTTTCAGTACATGGTTATTTAAGATTGCTTCAAATAACTGCATTGATTTTTTAAGGCGACAGAAAGGAAGCTATTTGCCAATTGAAAATAACAATCTTACTGCAGAGAATAATGAGGTTGTAAAACTCAGGTCAAAAGATCTGGATCCTGAACAGAAACTGATAAGACAACAAAAGGCCATATTACTCCACCGTGTTGTCAGGCAGTTGAAGCCGCGTTACAGGACCCTGGTGGAATTCAGATATTTCCGTGAATATTCATATGAAGAGATAGCAAAAGAATTAAATCTGCCCCTCGGTACAGTTAAAGCTCAGTTGTTCAGAGCCCGTGAGATATTGTTTAAAATAATTGAGGGCACTGAAATGAGCAGAAAAAGCAGATAATAATGACAGACATAATACTGAAGTATTTTCCCGGATTAAATTCTGAACAGTATGAACTTTTCAAGAGAATCGAATCTCTTTATATATACTGGAATGAGCGAATAAATGTTATTTCAAGAAAAGATATTTCCGGATTTTATGAAAGGCATGTATTACATTCATTGTCCATCGCTAAATATATTAAATTTCTTCCGGGCACTGAAATACTGGATGTTGGCACAGGCGGAGGTTTCCCTGGCATACCGCTTGCTATTTACTTTCCGGAAGTAAATTTTCATCTCATTGACTCCACAGGAAAAAAGATCAAAGTTGTTAAAGCGGTAACAGATGCACTGGAATTAAAAAATGTATTTTCAGATAAGATCAGGGTTGAAGACCTGAAAGATAAATACGATTTTGTTGTAAGCCGTGCAGTAGCGAGTCTGTCAAAGTTTATCCCATGGGTAAAAAAGAATGTTTCGGAGAGACAAAGAAATGTCATTCCCAACGGGATACTGTATTTAAAGGGCGGGGATATTGAAAAAGAAGCAGAATCTTTAAGAAGCACTGTATTTATACAAAATCTTTCAGAGTATTTTGATGAAGAGTTCTTTTTAACGAAGAAGCTTGTTCATATCATTATTTGAGGCCGCCCTAAAAAGCTGGCAGGCAGGTATTTTGGAGTAAGTTATTAAAGATACGCAGTTCTAAAAAATACTGACATTAAGAAAATTCATTTAATAAAAAGTTTTTTGGTTTTATATTTATGTTAAATACTCATCTCCGAATGAGACTCCCATTTTTCGCGCTTTTATGATGAGTGAATGATCAGGTTCTACAAGTCGCAGATTGCCTCCTGTCTCGCTTAACGGAACAGTTGTAAGTTCTCCGCGTCTCATTGCCACCATATTGTTATAAATGCCATTGGCAATACATTGAGCTGCAAAAGCGCCAAAGCGTGTTGCCAGTATCCTGTCCATTGGTGTAGGACTTCCGCCCCGTTGTATATAACCGAGCACTGTTTCACGTGTTTCAATCTCTGTGTAAGTCTGTATAGCCTCTGCAATATAGGAAGCTGCAGATTTGCCTTTGGGATGGTCAATACCTTCAGCTACCACAACAATTGAATAGGGCTTGTTATTTTCGTAACGGCTTTCGATCTTTTTACAAACTGACCGGATATTATAGGGAAGTTCAGGAATAAGAATTATATCCCCGCCGCCTGCAATTCCCGAGTAAAACGCCAGCCAGCCGGCATTATGTCCCATTACTTCGATGATCATAACCCTCTGGTGAGAGTTAGCTGTAGTATGCAGACGGTCAATTGCGTCAGTGGCGATCTGAAGTGCCGAATCGAATCCAAATGTTATGTCGGTGCCCCAGACATCATTGTCGATAGTCTTGGGAATGCCGATAACATTAAGTCCTTCCTGTGCCAGCATATTAGCAGTTTTCATAGTTCCGTTGCCACCGATACAAACAATACAGTCAAGGCCGAGCTCATTATACGTTTCTTTAATTTTTTCCGGCTTGGTCGATTTTTCATTGCCGTTTTTAACGATCTTATAAGGTTTTTCACGGGAGGTGCCCAGTATAGTTCCGCCGACAGTAAGAATACCTGAAAGCTGTGATTCTTTTAATGTTATGTAATCATTATTTATAAGGCCGAGAAATCCGGCATTAAAACCATACACTTCCATTCCGTATTCAACGATAGCTGTTTTCCCTACACCCCTGATGGCAGCATTTAATCCGGGACAATCACCTCCGGCAGTCAGTATCCCGATCCTTTTTGTTTTTGAGGACGAACTCATTGAAAAAATATTAAAATTTATTTTTAGCCTATCGAATATACAAAATAATAATGTAATTACCTGTTCATAATTTCCGGCATACTTAATCTTCCTGATAATTTAAACAAAGATTAAAAGTTGGGGATTTTGTTATTTTGAATTATTTTTGTAAGAAAATTAAAATATTAATATATATACTATAACTATAAAAATCGAAGAAAATGAAAAAAATTTTGACTTATCTTTTTATCGGCTCTTTGGTAATGGGGATATCATGTAAAGGAGGACAGAAAAAGAGCGATGAGGCAGCAGAAGAAAAAGAGGCTGTTGTTGAGGCTGTCGTTGAGGCAGGGCCAAATGAATTAACCCCGGAAGAAAAAGAAGCAGGGTGGAAATTATTGTTTGATGGCGAGACAAGCCAGGGTTGGCGCAGCGTTAATAAGGAGACATTTCCCGAAGGGTGGGAAATAGTTGACGGAACATTGCACTGCATAGGATCAGGAAGAGGTGAAGCAGGTTCGGAAAAGGGAGGCGATATCCTTTATGATCAGCAGTTTTCAAATTTCCATCTGAAAATTGACTGGAAAATCGGCGAAGGCGGAAATTCCGGTATTTTTTATCTGGGCAAGGAAGTTGAAGACTGGCCTATATGGAAAACAGCCCCGGAATTCCAGGTACTTGATAATGACAAACATCCTGATGCCCTGCTGGGTGAGAATGGTAACCGCAAAGCAGCATCTTTGTATGATCTTATTCCGGCTGACCCGCAAAATACAAAACCTGCCGGAGAATGGAACTCAGCTGAGATCCTGGTTTATGACGGCACAGTTATCCACAGGCAGAACGGCGAGACTGTCGTGGAATATCATTTGTGGACGGATGACTGGAAAGAGCTGGTAAAAGATTCCAAGTTTCCTGAATTGAATCCCGACTGGGCTGATGTTGCCAAAGAAGGCTATATAGCTCTGCAGGACCATGGCGATGATGTGTGGTTTAAAAATATCAAGATCAGGGAATTATAATTTTACTTCAATACTTTTTTGTCTTGACACAAAAAAGTATTCAAAAAAAGTCAAGGCTTCATGCGCTTCCCTCGAAAAACTGGCGCTCGACGGCTAAAATCTTTTAAACTCCTCCTGCATGGCAGGAGTCAGACAAAAAAGATTTTTTAACGCCGTCTTCACTTGTTTTTCGGGTCACCGCACGAGGCCGAATATTTTAGGTCACTCTGCAATACATTTAGGGTTACAGTGCAAGGATATATATTTTAGTTCACCCTATAAGACTTTTCGGATTATCGCACGAGGGCGAATATTCTTGGTTCTCTGTGCAAGGATATATATTTTTAATTCACTCTGAAAGGAACTTGTAATTTCATGGCCGTAATCCGGGATATGGGTTCAGGGACAAGCGAATCAAAAATCATTCAGGGTAATACTTTGAATCGTTTAATATTTGCTGGTAATCGGTATTCTGCATTAATTCGGAAAGGGTAACTTCATCATTCCTTTTCATGTATTGTCTCACTATCTGCCAACCGATCCATATACCTGTGCGGGGAGGCGATTCAAGAGGGAATCCTGTGGTATAGGGTGCATCATTTATATAACGGAGAATATCCATCCGGTCATTAGAATAAAGTTTTTTGTTTTCGATGAGGTAATTCCACATGTGAGGCTCATTTGCCCGGCACCATTCAAGTTGCCGTGTGGTATATCCTATTTTCAAAGTATCATGCATGTCTGGCAGCGTGGCATCGATAAGATACATCAGCTTGCCCTGGTAAACCATATGATCAAGGAGTGTGGTAGCCTCTCCCGTATCAGGGAATTCAGTCATTCCCCAAGCATACATTACATCTGACAGAATTTTATCAGGATGCATGTTCTTAATCTTGTAAATCGGCACATTACTCAGCTGCCTGTAATAGCTGAAGTCGCGGCCGAGATATTTATCCAGGCTGATACCTGTGATATTTTCAGCTGTCACCACCGATTGGTTAAATCCGGAGATCATCGTATAAACTACAGGAACATCATTTTCCGGAAAATGATATTTGTAATATTTGAAAGCTCTGATCAGTTCCTCCTCGATTTCATCAAAATCTGAAAATTTATCTTCCACAACAGATTTGATTTTCAATATCATGGTATCCGTCAGAAATTCCGACATCATTTCAGGAAAATATACATCTCCGAAACCCCCGATATTGATTACTTTATATGTGAACAGATCGAAAAATTCCGGATATTTATTTCTGAGTCCGGCAAGTTCAGTAAGGGTATCCTTCCCGGGCAGGGCAAAAAGCTCTTTTTCAAACCGGACAACATCGATTTCGGTGTCAATCCCTGAAATATCCACTTTATGAGGATTCCTTTTACAGGAGAGTGAAATTGCGATCAATAATATTATAAGAGGAATTATATTTTTCATTTGATTTAAATTAAATTTTTTCAAAGAAATCATATGGTGCCCATATATGTTTTGATCCCCGGCTTGGCGGGGCAGGCTATACTCAAGGTGATTTTACAATCATGCTAGTGTTGATTCATGCTTGCTCTAACGCACAATGATTTGTTCTTTTGAATTTTTACTGCATTAAAAAATATTTACAGAACGCTGCTATGCGCATATTTTTCTCTTTGCATAAATCCCAAAAAACTTCATCCTATACGTTATTTCAGACATGACATGACACTAGTTTCATTTTTAAGTGTTCATCTTAGCAAAATATTTATTCTTTTTTATTGCCATTCCGATCTCCAGTTCAATACGTTCTGTTTAAAATATTATTGCAAAAGTGAATTAAAAACAGGACAATTTTAACCATCATGACGATTTCACTCTGGATATTTGGGCAGTATTAAAAGTAGTTTTGTAAATTTGGCTAAAAATAAATGGTATGCAGCGATTGCTGAAACAACTCAATAAAACCTATTTTTGGGATATAAATCCTGAATTTCTTGATGATCAAAAATCAAGGAGGATAATAATTGAGCGAATTATGAACCTTGGCAATCTGGATGAAATAAAACTGGTAAGAAAATATTATGGAGACGAGGTAGTAAAAGATACAGTTACAAATCTTAATTATATTGATCCCAAAACATTGAATTTCCTGTCTCTTCTATTTGATATTCCCAAAAATAAATTCAAATGCTATACAAGGAAACAATCGAACGTCCAGCACTGGAACTCTTAATTCAGCTGCAGCAAAAGGAATACCTTAATAATTTCTGTCTCGCAGGCGGTACTGCTTTGGCTTTAAGATTGGGTCACAGAAAATCGGTCGATATTGACCTGTTTTCGGATTTTAGTTTTGATGCAGGAAATCTTCTGGAAAAATTAACAGCCGATTTTGATTTTAAATTATTCTTTTCCGCAGTTAACACAATAAAGGGAAGCATAAATACTATTCAGGTCGATATTCTGGGACACCGCTATCCGCTAATCGGTAACCCCTTATCTGAAGAAGGAATTACCACATTGTCTCTTGAAGATATTATTGCTATGAAACTTAATGCAATTGCAACCAGCGGACAGCGTGTAAAGGATTTTGTTGATATATATTTTCTTCTTGACAAATATTCTATTGGTGAGATGATATCCTTTTATAAGAAGAAATATTCTCAATATAATGAAGTTATTGTATTGAAAAGCATTACATGGTTTGATGATGTGACAGAAAGTGACTGGCCTGTTATACTGAAACAACCCGGATTAAAATGGGAAGATGTTAAAAGCAGGATTAGGGAGGCTACTGAGTTATATCTGAAGCAATTATAAACATTAATTAAATATATTCACGTGAAAGTAGCACTTGTACAACTAAATTATATAATAGCAGATTTT
>CAZIOB010000181.1:0-8258 GCA_964540755.1 uncultured Prolixibacteraceae bacterium
CATACTATTAAAATTGTTAATTTTCAAAGGTATAGTATGGAACTCGCATGTATTTTAATCATTCTCTTGGGTGTAAATATTTTAGATGCTCGTTTCATAATGTTTACTGGTTTAGTTTTATCTTTTGTAAGTCAGATTATTCAGTACTTTTTGTATAAGCTTTTTCATTTCGGGATGATAATTTTCATTTGCTTCCCCTGTAATTCTGTTAACTATTATCAGGCAAACAGTAAGGGCATTATGTCCTAACTGTTTTGAAAGCCCGTAAATTGCAGATGTTTCCATTTCGAAATTGGTAATTTTCTTTTCGTTATAACGGAATTTTTCAATTTTCTTATTGAAATCGGGCATTGCCGGTTTTAATCTTAACTTCCTTCCCTGCGGTCCGTAAAATCCCGGTGATGTAGCTGTTACTCCTTTTATAAAATCGGGGCCACTGAACAAAGAGGCTAAATATTCTGAAGCATTGACTACATAAGGGGAGGATAAAGTATTATTCCAGCCGGTAAATTGTTTAAAGGCATTTTCAAAGGCCAGGTCACATATTTTATCACGTCCGGCATAGAAATTTAAAAGGCCGTCAAATCCGATTGCTTTTTCAGACACCAGGTAAGAATTCACAGGCAATTCTTTTTGAAGTCCGCCTGAAGTGCCTATACGGACGATTTCCAGGGATTTTTTTTCTTTTTTGATCTCTCGTTTCTTGAAATCAATATTTACAAGTGCATCCAGCTCATTAATAACAATATCTATATTATCAGCACCTATTCCGGTGGATATAATTGTAAACTTTTCTCCTCTGTACCATCCTGTAACACTTCTAAATTCACGATTTTGAACGGAAAACTCAACTTTTTCCAGAAATCCGGCAATAATTTCCACCCTGTCCGGGTCACCCGCAAGTATTATACGGTTGGCAACATCCTCAGGTTTTAGATGAAGGTGAAAAATGGATCCGTCTTTATTCAGAATAAGTTCTGATCTTTGTATCATTTTATCACTTTATAGTTATATTATTTTACAAGTATTTTGAGAAATTATCACTATTCAGAAAAGGATAAAACTATTTAAAATTAGATTATAAGTCAATTGAAATGATTAAAACATATAAACATCTGAAAGTTTATTTAA
The DNA here is from genome assembly GCA_964540755.1 of uncultured Prolixibacteraceae bacterium. Classification (GTDB taxonomy): domain Bacteria; phylum Bacteroidota; class Bacteroidia; order Bacteroidales; family Prolixibacteraceae; genus JAAYJR01. The sequence goes on from CAZIOB010000181.1 coordinate 1,132, forward strand.
TTATAAAAATCATTATTTGTTAACAACTTACGTGAGATCATCAATTTTAGGTTAAAATTTTATTGGATTTTAACCTCTTAAATTCCTATTTTTGAATAAAATAAATCCTAAATTTTGGCCAATGTCATTTAAAATTCTATCCTACAGGTTATTTGGTAAGATCAAACCAACTGAAAAAGTTGAAGCTCACAGGCATTCATTGTACAGTGACTACCTGGAATATATGCGTATTGAGGATTCAGATGAATTAAAAGAATTTTTAAGTCTTGAAGAGTATATTAATTCTACTGAATTTAAGAACAGGAAAGACGAAATAAAAAAATTGAGCTTTAAGGGCAGTGAAGAAGAGGAACTGCTCAAAGAGTATGAAAAATTAAAGAATTCAAGGCACATAAAAGAGTACTTTAAAGTAAGGGACTCATCTGATTTGAAACGATTCGAATCATTGAAAAATTCAAAGAAGATGAATGAATACCGTGAACTTTCCGAATATATTGATAATGGGAATTTTGCGGGTGAGAAAGAAGAGATCAATCTTCAGGTTTATAAAGGTTCAGATGAAGAAGAACAGGAAAAGGAATATGCAAAACTTAAAAAAATGCCCGCAATAAAGGCCTACGAGGTTTTACATGATTCCAGAATCATGAAACATCATGAAGCTGTTACTCATTCCGCAAAACTTAAAAAGTATCTTGAACTGTCAGATCTGCCTGAAAAGGACAAGGATAAGAAAAAGGAGTTAAAAAAAATAAAAAAAGATCCGGAAATAAGGGATTATCTAAAATTTGAGAATTCCAAAAAACTTAAGCTTTATCGTGATGCAGTTGACAGTTATTATTTAAAAAGATATTTGGAATTAAAACCATTATTGGAAAGTAAAGATTTTAAAAACAGGGTTTCTTATTTAAAGGATAAAAAGAAGTTCGAGAAAACAGAGGCATATAAAAAATGGAAAAGGCTGAAAGAGTTATCAGCCAGCAATGATATAAAGTTTTATTTGAAATATGAGAAGTCATCTTTATTGAGAAATTATTACGATATATGTGAATCGCCTGATTTAAAACGGTTTAACGAGTTAAAAGATATTATTACCTCAGAAGATTATTTAAAACGGAAAGCTTATCTGGAAGATCCTGCAAAATGGGAAAAGTCGGAAGAACATGCTAAAGAGCTTAAGTACCAGGATATGAAAAAGCGTCCCCATCTTATTAAATTTTTTAAATATAAGGGTACTGATGCGTTTGATTTTTTTCGAAACTGGGAAGTTACTTTTGAAGATGATTTTTCAGGCAATAAGATTGATACCGGTAAATGGTCAACACTTTCTTTATGGGGTGGCAATGTTCTGGGAAAAAATTTTTCTTTGCCAGGGGATTTGCAGGTATTTACCAATGGTGAAAATATATCAGCAGGAGGCAGGCTGACAATTGAAACGCGGAAGGAAAAATCAGAGGGAATAGTCTGGAAAATGCCTGCCGGCTTTATTCCTGAAGAATTTGATTATACTTCGGGAATAGTTTCATCGGAGCAAAATTTTCATCAGGCAGACGGAATTTTTGAAGCCAAAATAAAATTTAATCCGGTTAAAGAGGTTGTCAGTTCCATTTATCTCCAGGGTGAGAATGATCCGTCCCGGTTACATTTACTGGAAATGGGGGCAAAAAACAGGATTGGGATATCAAATACAAATAGTAGCGGCAAATTACGAATGGAAGGACTGGATATCTCAAATCTGAAAAAAGGCAAATGGTACATTTTTACTCTTGAAAAATCGGGAAATATTCTTATATGGAGAATCAATGAGACTGAGGTGCTAAGGCTTGAATCATCATTAAATATACCTCTTTATTTTAATCTTGTGAGTATAGTAATCAATCAGATTCCACGAACAAAGCTGCCGGTCAGATTTCAAATAAACTGGGTGAAATGCTACAAAAAGAAATAGCTGAAGGAACTGGTTAAGAAGTAACAAAGGCTTTTTCCCTTGCTATAAACCTCTTTTATTGAAAAGAATGTATCCGAAATTCAGTGTCAGGTAAAAGGAGGTATTTGGTTTTTCGTAATAGTTAAGGGCAAGGCTGACAGGGCCCAGTCCTGTGTGATATACCAGCGCTGCCATTCCCTGAAGATAGTAGTCAGTAAAGTATCTCTTGTTTATGAATGCAGTAAAATCCTGATTTTGAAGTTCCTCTTTCACTGGCAGGAATGCATGGCCTTCCAATCGAATATGAAATGATTGATTAACATTAAAGATAGTTTTTAATCCCCCTGCCAGGTAATTATTTGAATGAAAATTTTCTATAAAAAGCGATTTACTGTGAGGAGTAGGGGAGTACCCTGGTGCTGAAAGCATAGTGGACCGGTAGTTTTGAAAAAGATCTTTATTACTTATGACTGCCTCGGCCTGTGTCCCCATAGTGAATAAATTACCTGTTTTCCAATATTTTGTAGTAGATGCCTTAAATAAATAATATTTATGATAATTAATTTTTTCGCCATTAACAGGGGAAGTTGTTCCGGGAGTATTTGATTCTCTCCCTGTTATATATTTGAATGACAGCGAGTTGTAAGAACCTTCCGTGGCAAATTGTTTGTAATTTAGAGAATTACTTTCAATTGCAACCTGGGCTACAAAAGCATTAAAGGTGGTTTTATCAGGTTCATCTTCTTTTTTAAATATATCAGTTTGATAATATTCGTCAGAAGAATTTACAAAAGCAGCATCTGAAAACAATTTGGAATGGAGTCCGACCGGTATTCCTGTTTCGATACGGACATTATATTCTCCCTGGACGATAAAAGGAGGCCTTACATCTTCAAAGAAAAGCTCTGAGCTGGATGAAAAGAAATCCCACCTGTTCAGAGTTGAATACGCTGCTATATACCAGGGCAGGGTAGTGGGGAAATCTATACGCCCTCCTGCCTTAAATGAGCTGTAAAATCGTCCGAAGTAAATATTGGAGCTGAGTGTATATGCCCTTCCCTTATATGCCCTGTAATCGATGCTTGCAAAACCCTGGTTGATTGGTTTTGTGGAAATATTCCCTCCTATATTTACACGTATCTTTTTTTCAGGCTCTACCTTGAGATGAAGGTCGAAATAACCTGTTTCATTGTTATACATGGCAATTGGCCGTATTGATCTCAGGTGTTCATCGGCAATGAGTTTGAAATATTCCTTTTTTAGTGAGCTTAATGGGAATATGTTATATCTGTGTTTTATTGACTGAATAATAAATTTACGTTGCATTGGATCTTCAACTCCTTCTACCTGTATATTTTGAAAATAGAGTTGAGGTTTTTTTGTGTTAAATTTTTTCCGTTTTTTGTCAACCTCTTTTTTGGGAACTCTTCGTTCTATTATAGTTTTAATGCTGTCAATATAATTTTCTGCTGTTGTGATACCTTTATTCCCAATGTAATCAAATTTTTGAAAATCCAACAGGCCGACATCTTCCAGTTTAGTTTCCATTAAGATACCGTCCGTTTTATTTATTTTATAGTCAGTTGGTTGTATTATAATGTTAGTGATTTGTTCCATAAGGTCATCTGAACCTGGATATTTTCTTTGATCTGCCACTTTATGCCCGATAATTATATCAGGCTTGAAGATATCTTTCATGATATCCTGCGGAAAGTTATTAACCAGCCCGCCGTCAAATAGTAGTGTATCATTTATTGTAATCGGCTTAAAGTATAAAGGTACCGTCATGGAAGCTCTTATAGCATCACCCAGGTTACCTTTTCGCAATATAACCGGTTTGTTAGTGTTTGCATTAGTAGCTACACAAAAGAATGGAACCATAAGGCTGTCAAAGTTATTTTTGCAGGCTGCATTAGTCGAGGCCAACAATTCCATAAAAGCGAAATCCATTTGTTCTTCAGGGATAAGATTTGTCGGGGGCAGGACCTTTAGTTTTTCTTCTTTTTTTTCCACCCTAAGTTCGAGCCAGGAAGGATCAGGCTCAGGTTGATTAAAATAGTACCTGTATTCTTTTTGGATCCGGCCGGTTGACCAGAAATAAAATTCATCTGATTTAAAAAGCTCTTCCATTTCATCAGGTGAATACCCGGCAGCATATAATCCTCCCACAATAGCTCCTATTGAAGTCCCTGCAATATAGTCAATGGGGATATTATTCTCTTCAAGAATACGGATTACGCCGATGTGTGCAATTCCTTTTGCTCCGCCTCCGCTCAGTACAAGACCAACTGACTGTCCCTTTAAAGAATAAACGTTAATTAGAAATATCGAAAGGAAAATCAATATACTATGTTTCATTGTTATCATTAAATGTTCATGGCTTGACCAAAATTACAAAATAAACTGCTATTTTTTTTAGGTTTATTAGTCTAAGGCAAAGCGGTAAGATATGGTTCCCTGTTGAAAGGCCGGAGCATTTTCATCAAGATTGAATTTAGCTTTAAGAGCAGCTTGTCTGGCTTCATTCCAGAAATTTTTATCCATTATAGTTGTTCCACGTACGCCTGATTCTGCTGCCGTGACATTACCATATTTATCAACTGTGACTTTAACAACAACAACTCCTTCATCATTGCCCGGGTAGCGGGGTTTTGGAAGAGATATAGCAGATCTTCCTGTCAGGCTGTATGAGACTCCCGATCCCTGATTACCTGATCCGCTTCCTCCGGGTCCGTATGTTGATGCATCAGGATCGCCTGTTTCTACTCCCTGGTTTCCGCCCGGAAATGTTGCTCCCTGGCTTTTTGTGTCACTGGTACCTTGTCCTCCGCTACCTTCTGTACTTCCACCGAATGCGCCCCGGGCCCTTGAATTAATTTCGCTGATTTTTTGTTGCTCCTCTTCACGTTTTTTTCTTTCAGCCTCCTCCTGACGCTTTCTTTCCAGCTCAGCTTGTCTTTGTTTTTCCAGTTCAGCCTGTCGCTGGCGTTCTAATTCTGCAAGACGTCGCTGTTCTTCCAGTTCAGCCTGTTGTTGTCTTTGTAGTTCCTCACGCCGGCGTCTATCTTGCTCCATCTGCTCTTGCTTTTCTTCTTCCTGTCTCTTTTTTTCAGCTGCATCAATTGCTGCAGTTTCCTCATAATCCTGTGTCATAGCCTCTTCTTTTGCCGGTTGCCGGCTGCTGGCTGGTGGTGGAGTAACAGAGGGTTGGGGTGGAGGAGGTGTAGTTTCTTCTTCCCTGGTTACCGGCGGTGAAGGTTCAGTCTCACGTTGCCGCGGCGCCGGCTCCAGGTCTCCCAGGCCATTTTCACTTGTGCCAAAATTTACCAGTATTCCCTCTTCACCGGGCAAAGGAAGAGGAGTGAAAAAACCCAGGAAAATTAGCAATATCAGGACGATCAGATGAAATATCGCCGTCCCTAAAATACCTTTTTTATGTTTTTCGAAAAAACTCATTTAGCTTTCAGGCGCTGTTGCCGCAATCATTTTGTATTTGTTTCTTCGTGCAATATTCATAATTTTTACTACTTCCTCCCATGGAACAGACTTTTCCGCATGCAGTGATATATATATATCATCATTGCCTGTGCCGTAACGATTCTGTAAGAATGGCTCAATTTCCGAGAATTGCACCCTTTTTAGCCTTCCCTGATCATTAACATAATATTTTAAATCCCGAGTGACTGAAATTGTTGTTATTGGCTTGGCGGCAGTCTGGTTATTACTTTGAGGAAGTAATAATTTCAGGGCATTAGGAGCTATCAGTGTTGACGTCACCATAAAAAATATTAATAGCAAAAATACTATATCAGTCATTGATGACATGCTGAAAGCAGAATTTATCTTATTTCTCCGTTTTAGTGCCATTTAATAAAATTATTAAGCAGGTTCGTTTAAAAGATCCATAAAATCAGAAGTTGTTGCTTCCATCTTAAAAACAACTTTTTCTACACTTGCAACTAATATATTATATGCAAAATAAGCAATAATACCAACAATAAGTCCTGCGACAGTAGTCACCATAGCTTGGTAAATACCTGTAGATAAGAGTGTTACATCTATATTATTTCCGGCATTAGCCATATCATAAAATGCCTGTATCATACCCATTACCGTACCGAGGAATCCCAGCATAGGCGCTCCGCCGGCAACAGATGCAAGAACAGGAAGGCTTTTTTCAAGCTTGGAAATTTCAAGATTTCCGACATTCTCAATTGCTGCAGTAACATCTGTCAGAGGTCTGCCTATACGACTGATTCCTTTTTCAAGCATTCTGGATGCCGGATTTGAATTGTTACGGCATAAAGTGACAGCTTCGTCAATTTTTCCGTTTGTAATATAAAACTTTATCTTATCAAGCAATCCGGAATCAATCTTCCCGGCTTTTTTGATAGCAAAATACCTGTCGAAAAAAATATAAACTGCAATTATGGACAACAAAAGAATGGGAATCATTATCCATCCGCCTTTAAAGGCCAGGTCAATGAATTTAGTGGTAATTCCTTCCGGTGCAGCTGATAAAGTGTCTGCCGGAACAAGATCAGTCTGAATCATTAAAAATCTAAGCATAAGTGTTTTTACGTTTTTGTGGTAATTTTTTAAACAAAACGAAGATTAACTTCAAATATTATTCCAATAATCATTTGCTAAAATAATGATAATTTCAGAAGGCTTCTATTAAATTTTGGGAACGGTCTGAACAAGTTATCAACAATTTTTACATAAAATCCTTGCCGTTCCCGAACAATTATGCCCGGGAACTAATTTTATGCAAACCTTCAAACAAAACGATCGCACAGAATTACTTTTACATAAAATCCTTGCCGTTCCCGAACAATTATGCCCGGGAACTGATTTTATGCAAACCAGCAGAGCTGGGCGTAATTCTGTTTATTATTGGGATTTTAATGTTTGTCCTATAATTGATATTAAGTTAAATAGAGTATTGGCAGAAAAAATTTAGAATATCAGGTTGCTTATACCCTATAACTTTAAATATGCCCGATTACTGGTATGCCAAAAAAAAATCCGGTACAGGATATATTGTAAAATGTACCGGATGCTTAAAAAGTTATTTGTAAACAGGAGGTAAATTACCCCTTTTTACTATCATATAACACCTCGTTAACAGTCTCATTTTCAGTTGGTAATGTCCTTTGTGTTATCATAATAAAGTGATATTGTGTTGCACAATCGCGGACTA
>CAZIOB010000182.1:0-7375 GCA_964540755.1 uncultured Prolixibacteraceae bacterium
AAATATTTGTTTTCTTTTATACATGATATTTTAAAGCTCAAGTTTAAATTATCCTGATAATTAAAACCAAATATAAGAAAAATCATGTATAAATAAAATCATATTTGATATTTTAATAAGCTACATCGAAAATCAGAAACAGGTCTGATCAAGGAAATCAACGGATAAAACGAATTTCATCGTAATCGAAATAAGGGCCTCCAACGTGATAAGGTTGTGACCACCAATCCAGGTTAAGCCATCTTTCACCATTACGTTCAGTAATGTTAATATCAGAAGATGAAAGATTTACTCCCCTGTTTCTGTAATATTTAATTATCTGGTTTTTAACGGTATAATCCCATCCCATATCATTATTTATTTTTACTTCTGCAAAAGCATGTCCGGATTCATTGTTCGACGCCAGGGCAATTTGTGATACCCTTCCGATGGCTCTCATGCATGCGGCCATTAAAATGGCAAAATCGTCGCAATCCCCTGTAAAGTCAGACTCAGCTATTGATTCACTTGCAGCTGCAAAATATTCATTATCCAGAGGATCTGAAACATAACTCCACCTGTTAACAATATTATCATATAATGAACATATTTGGTAAATATTATGTGATCCGGGATAATTGCGAACAGAACGTAAGGCAAAATTTCTTGTAACAGGATTGTTGTAATCCATAGCCAAGTTAATATCCTTAATACTTGTCTTGTTGTAATCACGAACATAATTAACAACATCTTCACTATTATCCGGATTTGGCTCAAGGTCAGCTTCTTCCCGGTTGTCAAGCAGGTAATTAAATACAATTTCAGAAAGTTTTTTATTTAAATTACCACGGAACCAGACGCTTTCATGGATATGAGAATCTTCCATATACAAATAACAAGTATAAGTTTTACCGGCTATAAACTCCGACTCGTCATCATAGCGCCTGCCAATAGTGTATATTAATAATTCAGATTCCCTGCCAGACATTCGTTCTTCCAAAGTGCCGGTTTTTGCTAAAATATGTGTACTGTCATTTATCATATATGATGGAAAGCAACTGGCTGAAGTCCCGTATCTTGCAGAATTTTGTAACCCTTTGAAAATATTGTTCATTCTCCAATCAGTTGACATGGGATAAGGTAAGGGAGGAAAAATCTTGCTGTTATTTGGCTGTAATGTAGCTTCAACATATAATCCTGTAGTTATTCGTGAGAATGCCTCACAGGCATGAATATTATTCCACCTGTTATGGTCTCCGCCTCCTCTCATAAGCACCTTCATATCCCTTCTGTCTCTCATAACATCAATATTCATGTTTACCGGGTGAGGGATAATATTTTTAAGGCTGCCACCTTTTTTATCAGCAAAAGAAGGCATGAAATTTTCCAATGACCTTTGCCATAAATCAGATATTGAATTATACCTGTTAAAATTTGGATCACGCTCAAGATTAACAGAATACAACAATTTTAAGTTTTTAAAAATAATAGATTCAGGCAAATTACCCGACCAGAATCCCCCGTAAACTTCTTGATCTCCTATAGAAAGGCTGGGGGAAACATCAAGATAATGTTCAATGCTGCCAAATTTGATACGAGAATACCTTTTATCAGGCGTGTTTCTATTTTTTAGAAATTTATGTAACTCATCAAATTCATTCTCCTGTATAAGTCCAAGTGCAAACAACACCAATTGGTAATAATTTATAGAATTTGTCAGGTATATATCTTTATCTATCAGTCCCCAATACTCTTGATTACAATCCCAAAATTCATTATTACGATTGTCAATATCAAGGTTCATCCCTGCCAGGTATAGGTGCGGATGTACAAGTCGTTTTTCTATTATTTTTCTTTCGACCAATTCTTCATATCGTCTTTGATCGTCATTTCCCAGGGAATTTCTTTCATGATAAACCTCAAAATTAGATATATCATATTGCGTTTGAGGATTAAAAGTCAAAGCCATCGCCGAATAAGTTAATGGCTTAAATGTTGATCCCATAACATGATCCCTTAAATTAGGATTATATAAAACCCGCGATTCCTCTACTGGATTTAAGCTATTAAAGTATTCATTGATCTTACTATCGTTAGGATCAAAATTTGGCCATGAACCAAGCGCCAAAATTTCTCCTGAGTATGAATCCATAACAGTAAAGGCAATCTGTTTAGAGTTATGCAATTCATCCTTATTGAGCGAGAACAGACTGTTATGAGAAACAAACTCCCGAATCCTTTTTTGGATTTTAAGCTGAAGTTCTTTATCAACCGACAATGTCAGGTCACTGTTTGCTTCAAGTTTATTTAGGCTTGCAGCCTGAGAAATATTAAATGCCAGTGTGAAATCCTCACCCAAAGGATATATTCTTCTCCTGACCCCATTTACCCATGCCAGTCTTGATAACAACTCTCCTTTATTTTTATCAAGACTGAAATAGTATTTTAATCCTTTGTTTCCTTCGCGAACTACAATTATATCTTTAGAAGAGATATATTGCTTTGCACGGTTACCGGCTTTAAGAGGTTTGCCATTTATCCATATATCATCATCTCTAAAAGAATTAAGAGAAACTCCACGGGAATCTCTTGTAATCTCCAACAGATTTTTTCTTTTAGAATTGATGAGTTGAATGCAACTGCTATTATATATCCTTCTTGAATTCAGGTCATCAGGAATTTTCAAAGTCATCATCTGGATTAGATCGCTGCTGAGATTTAATTTCACTGAGGTATTGTAAAAATTTATTTTATATACTGTATCGTTGTCGTTATGCGAATATATTTTCTCCTCCCATAAGTAAGTATCTTTGAACGGTGACTTGATATTATAATAATTCCGGTTTAATTCCACTGTTTCATTATCCATGTAAATCAATCCATACTCAGGATTTTTTTTATATTCATCTTCCCTGGAATTAAAGTTATTTATCTGCTCAATGAAAAAATTGGATAAAGGTTTTGCTTTGGGTGATAGTTTCAGTCTGTCCTGCCCTGCAGAATCTTTATTCAGGACAAGATATCCGTTTTCGTAATATTTATGAAACTCATCTACATATTTTTGTGGTAATTTGAAATCTTCTTTAGCCTCACCTGAATATATCAGGCTAATTGCATAATAACCAAATATTAATACCAATGCAGTATATATCCCCGCAAGGCTCAGAATAGTTTTGTAAGATCTTTCATAACCTTCATCACTATATTCAGAAATATCTGAATAATACTCCTCCCTGTTATTCAGGATAATTCCCAGATATATCATTAAGATAATGAAGTGCAGTGCATCCGATAAAGATGAAAGGGAAAAAAAAGGAATATTTTGTCCGGTAAACGGGATTTTTCCGGCGCCGATATTCACCAAAGCCATATAATATGTGGTATGAACCAGGTAAATTCCGATCCCTAAAACCAACCAAATAAGGTTATAGTTTCCTTCTTTAAAACGCAGTGCAATAGAAATGATTAACCATAAAATCAGTATGAACAATAAAATTAATCCGATTCCCCCAGCCACGCCAAATTCGGAAAAAATATAAATGGAAAATACCCCGTCAGTCAGCGAAACCGGAATGGTTACACCGGTATTGATAAATTTGCTCTGAGCATATCCTTTTCCAAGCCATTCACCGTGAGCAGCATAGTTTTTCAACTGCCACATCTGGTATGTATTATTCAGAAATAAATTTGTATTAAATTCAGCATCAATATTTTCATCAAATTCATACCAGTACTCGGGATTATCTGCTTTAAGCCGGTAAATAAACTTGTCCTCAGGAAGAAATTTTGCAGGTATATTTGGCAGGACAAATGTTATGGTTGCAGTAGCACCAATTGCAAAAATCAGAACTGCAATAAAATGGCGCAAAGGCTTTTTCTTATCTTCCAGAAAATACCATGTTAACGGGATAATGCAAAAAAGAGGAAAATAGACCAATACAAATCCGCTGTCTTTAGCCTGCCAGTAATTAAGTATTGTTACAATAAAAAGCAGCGGGTAATAGATCCATATAAAAATGTGGCCAATAAATTCATAAACTTTGTTGCTTTTTTCTGATGAGTGTGATTTCTTTTTTAAGAAATAAGAGAGGTTAAATAAAATAAAAAATAGAAACAATATTGATAGTATATTATATCTTGTTCCTGCAACAGAGCCGGAGCCATCAACACCGAATGACAGTCCGGTGAGGATTCCGAAAGCCGTGGCTGAAATTACCAGCCTTCCGTATTTTAATACTCCAGCCCTTTTAGATACACTGGTATATCGTGAAACGAATTTTTTAAAACTATTGAAATACTTTGATTCCCGGAACAAAACAGTACCGGTGAAAAGAGGCAATAAAAAAAGAAGAACCGTCAATTTATCGTAATAATTATAAATAATTAAGCCGGTCGTAATAGCAAGAATTGCCGTAGAACCAATCTGGTATAAGATAGAAAGATTAAAGATTCTTTTAAGAAACGTAACATAGATAATAACCGGGATAACCAGGAGGCTCATTAAGGAAATCCCGAGGCTCTTTTTCAGTAAAACCAGTTCTTTTATGTTTGCGCTCTCAGGAGGAAATGCAATCACGCGGTAAGACAATATAAGCCTGAAAAAAGCAATAAAGATAATAGCACTGATAATCAAGGTCCATAATAATTTCACCTTTGCATCATTTGAATTATCAAATTCCGGTACAATTACTATGGCAAGAAGCAGGAATGACAAAACTAAAGATATAACAATCAAAAGGGGGAGGGGTATGCCACTGTAAGAATATCTGAATTTGGAGAAGCGTAATAGAAATCCTATTTCCCCGTTATCGAGGTTAAACACATCTTCAATGCCTGTTTTCTTCAAAGACATGCCTGAATTGATTATCAATGAATCCGAATTATCTGTCAGTTCAACTTTTGCATAAACAGGGCGCATATTCTCATTTGTATTCAGTGCAAACAGGTAATCCTGCGTTATATGCCTTATATGTGATGTAATATAAAAGCTGTTTGTTCCATCCTCCGGCAAATAATAGCCCGGACTATTAACAATATAAACCGGGGCAACTTTTGCCTGTTTCCCCTCATCAAGATCAATCTCCATAAAAGAGTCACTTAATCTCAGTTCACTGATTTCTGTTCCGTAACCATACCGGATAACACCCAAACAATTATCAGAACAATAAACAGTATCAGTAAAAAGATGATTTTGGTCAGGTATTATTTCATAACTGTTAATTCCCGATATCTTATTTATACTGAAATCATTACTTTCATAATTGATATTAAAACATAAAGGACTATCTACATTATTCCTTATCTTCCTGAAAAGGAATAGATTATTAAAAATTTGTTTTACCTGTTGGCTATTTTGGATATTTTTATTAAGATTTTTAGCATTTTTTAATAATCTTGAGGCAATGATACCATCCTTAATTTGTACAAACGAGACAGAATCGACAGTTTCGGTGGTATTATTTCCGTTTTTACGAGTTTTAATAATATATATATCCCCCCGGTTTTTTTCGGGATTCTTAACTAATGAAAGATCTACAACAACTTTTGTGGTATCAAAATATTGAAATGTCAGAGTCTCTCCATAATCCAGATGTTGGTTATTCAAAACATTTTTTGCCTCTTTGTTGATCCTCAAGGGCAAAAATCCGGAGATAAACCTTAACTCCCACGATTGAATTTTTGCATCGGAAATATCCATAGGATGCATGCTGATTCGGTCACCATTACGCAGGAATTCCAATTTATATGTATTCCTAGCATCGCTGTTTTCAAATCTTACAGAATCATTTATTGAATAAACACCTGTTTGATGAAAAGAAAGATTCCTGCGATCATTCAGGCGGGGAGTCCCTCCGTTTATCCCGATATATTGAAAGACAAAAAATCCGAAGAACACAGGTAATGCCAGGCAGATAAATAAGCGATATTGAATGCTTTCAATAAACTGTTCACTTTTCCATAGCAATAGTAATACTATCAGAATAAATACAATAATATATATGATCATTGTACTTTGATTTAGTTAATTACGTCATCATTATTTATTCCAAAATAAAAATGTGACGGAAATGTATTGATCCTTTTATTAAAATAGGTATATACCTGCTTCATTATTGATTTCTCTGCAAGCTGTTTATCTTTCATGATATCAAAAAAGAACTTATTATTGTTAATAGCCTGTAATTTTTGAATTAGATCATTATTTCCAGGCATAAGTTGTTTAAGATTAGAAATCTGGTTTTCAATATTTTGCCCTGCCAACAGACAGTAAGTAGTATTTAAAACAGTCCTTAGGAAGAGTAAATATAGAATTATATTATTAAAACTTTTTTCATTATCCCATTTCTGGTATTCAAGCATGAAATTGCATGAGGCATAGTCAATCTCTCTTATTAATGAAATGACAATCTTTACATATGCTGATAATTCCTCATTTTCCTGTTCAATCTTTTTTATGTCATCTTCATATTTATCTTTTTGGTTATTCAGATTTAGAGTATTGCAATTTTTTAATTTATTTATTTCATCCAGATGTTTTATTTGAATTGCCTCTATTTTGTTGATATATTCATCTTTAATCCTGTTATATTCTTCTGCCAGGGTATAATTCTTATTAATTAAATCTTTGTTTGCATTTATTTCATCATTGAGTTTTTCTTTTAGTTTCTCAATATGCTGTAACAAATCCCGGTTATTCTCTTCAAGTTTATTTATATTTTTTTTGAAGCCGACTTCTCTGTCAATTTTTTCAACAGAGTGGATGATAAGATTTTGTAATGTATCAGTTTTGTCTTTTCCTGAAAGATTATTATCAAATATATAATTTTTCACCTCGTTTTTCCTAAAAATTGTAAGCAATCTTCTAACCATTTTAAGATTCCTTTTTTTACTCTTTTTTTGTAGGAAATAGTATATAGCAATAGATGTTGTTGATGAAAGAATGATAATCATTACTGTCAATAATAAATAAAATATCCGGTTTTTAGTATATGCCCGGGCTTGATGTACCGGCTCGACAGGAATTGGTTTTAATTTGTTTTTGCCTAAAATAGTTTGATCCTTTAAATGACGAACAAAAATAAGTCGGTTCATATCCTGCAGATTGTCATATGTTAAAACGGCAAAATTCATTTTTATATTTCCATTAGCCTTATGACCGGATATGATCTTAGGATAAGGCCCGTCTGTTAAGCTGTCACGCGGAATATCAAGAAATTCGTTAAGATCTGCCAACACTTTAAATAACTGATTATAAAAATCATCCGCCTCATCTGATGAATCTGTTGTGAAATGTATAAAATCAAGCTGCCCTGAATCATGTTCATTAAATTTATATAAGTTCCAGAAACTTAGTGTATCTGTCCTGAAAACCTCTTCACATAAAAAGTCAATTTTT
>CAZIOB010000183.1:0-3657 GCA_964540755.1 uncultured Prolixibacteraceae bacterium
ACCGTTTTTGGAGATATCGCGGGAATTGAAATTATTGACAATCCTGATGCATCAGGATTAAACACAACAGCAAAAGTTGCCAAAATGGTAAAGACAAATGGTTCCCAATCATGGGCCGGAGCTTTTTTTGAACTGGAAAGTGCTCTTGACCTGGATACTTATGGCAAACTGAAAGTAAAAACCTGGTCTCCCAAAAGCGGAATTGTGGTAAAAGTTAAACTTGAAAATGAAGATGCAAGTATCACAAATGAAATTGACGTAACAAATACCTTAGCAAATGCATGGGAAGAGTTGGTTTACGATTTTAGTGGAGCACCCGCTGCAGATTATGTAAGAGTCGTTATTTTCTTCGACTTCGGTAATCCGGGTGATGATTCCGTATATTATTTTGATGAATTTGCATTAACTAATTAATTATAGTATTATGACAAAAATAAAGCAATCTATAATATTTCTTCTCATTGGCACGATACTGACTTTAAACGGCTGCCTGGAAGATAATTATACTCTGGATCCTTTGATTACACCAACTAATGTTACACTTGATTATGAGATTCAGGGTGTAGATGATGATAATCCTTACGGAGACGGGAGCGGAATAGTCAATTTCACTGCTTCTGCCGATGATGAAATTACATTTAATTATTCATTTGGAGACGGGAAAGACAATGAAATTGCCCCCGATGGTAAAGTATCGCATCAGTTTACCAAAACAGGAATAAACAAATATAATGTTACTGTTACTGCTGTTGGTACCGGAGGTATCTCTTCTGGTAAAACGGTACAGCTTGAAGTATACAGCAGTTTTACCGATGATGAGGCACTGGAGTTACTCACCGGCGGAGACTCAAAAACCTGGTACTGGGCGGCTGACCAGCCCGGACATGCAGGACTGGGACCAAATTTTGTGGATGGGACAAATCATACATACGCTGCCTGGTATAGTGCAGCCCCGTTTGAAAAATCTGCTACCTGTATGTACGACAGTGAATTTAGATTTATAAAGGTTGATGGCCAGCTGAAATTTGAACATATTAATCCGTCTGACCTGGCTTTTATACCCGGAACCTACGCAGGCAAACTGGGAATCGAAGGTGATGTTTGCCACGGTCCTTCAGTTGTTGACATTACCGGTATTAAAAATGTTTCATTCGGTCCGGCATCATCTATAGCAACTGAGGACGGAGGATACCGGGGAACTACCATGAGTTTCTCAGACGGAGGGTTTATTGGATGGTACGTAGGTACGAATCAATGCGAGATAATTCAGGTAACAAATAACATATTGAAAATCAGAGTCGAAGAAGATAATACTTTTGCCTGGTATTTTACATTTACAACAGTAAAACCGGAGCAATAAAGTAAACAGTCAGGATTCTGGCAAGCTGTTCACAGACTAGTTGTGCAGATGAATAATTAAAAGACGTTGCTTTGATGTATCTGATAAATTTACGGATGGCAACGTCTTTTAATACCGTTTTTTTAGCTTTTTGAATTTTAATCAGGATACTGATGAGCAATATTTTTTTTAAATGGCTAATAATAATCTATAACAGAGTATCTGGTAAAATAATAACTATGCTTTTTCTTTTAATTTTAATATCATTCCTTGCCGGTTGTGAAAAGGAGGATGGGAACAACTTTTTAGCTGATTTCAGTTACGATTTCATTGATGACAATCATGTAAGATTCACCAACATATCAGAGGGAGAGTACTATTCTCTTTTCTGGGACTTCGGGAATGGAGATACTCTATCCACAACTGACAAAAATAAAAGAGTGGAAGTCTATTATCCACTGGCAGGTGACTATGAGGTCAGATTGGTTATATATAATTATACAGGCCAAAGTCTGTCCGCTACAAAAACCATCCCGGTTGAATCTGATGATTTAAGGATCAGCTTTACTGCAGAAATTGATCCTGAAGATCCAAACTATGTTCTTCTTGAAAATATTACTACCGGAAATTACGATTCATTTAAATGGATTTACAGGAACCGTGAGGTTGAAAATGCTAAGGAGTTACGAGCCTATTTCCCCTTTGGGGGTCAGCATAAAATTGAATTAATAGTGACAAAAGGATCAGATACCTTTTCATCTGAGAAATCAGTTACAATCTCTACGGATGACGGGGATTATCCGGATAAACTCGTTCTTGTGTGGGAAGATGAATTCAACGAATCAACAGTTAATCCTGATGACTGGACCTTTGAGACAGGTGCAGGAGGCTGGGGAAATAATGAATTACAGAACTATACAAATGGTGAGAATGCTGAAGTCAATAACGGGAAATTGATCATTACGGCCAGGAAGGTAAATGATGATAAGCAACCGGGATCATATACTTCTTCACGCATAATTACCATGAATAAAAAAGAATTCAGATACGGAAGAATGGAAATAAGGGCAAAACTGCCTTCAGGAACAGGTATATGGCCGGCCATCTGGATGCTTGGCAGTAATTTTAAATCTGTTGAATGGCCTGCCTGTGGTGAAATTGACATTATGGAGTATGTGGGATATGAACCAAACACAGTTCATTCGACTTTGCATACACCATCAAGCTATGGAAACTCCGTTAATGGAGTAACATCCTCACTCGAGAGTTGTGAAGAGGAGTTTCACAATTATGGCATGATATGGACTGAAAAATATATCAGTTTTTATATTGACACTCCCGGTAACATCACATATACTTATGCCCCTTCAAATAAAAACAGTGATACCTGGCCTTTTGACCAGCCATTTTTCTTCATTTTGAACATCGCGGTTGGGGGAACCTGGGGTGGGGCAAAGGGCATTGATAATACAATCTTTCCGCAAACCATGGAGGTCGATTATGTGAAGGTTTATCAGGAATCTTTGTAAATATCATCATACCGGAATATATTTAATATTTTATAGAAAATACTAATGGCAAAAAATTCAAACCCCCTCTATATAGCAGACATTCTGATATCAAAACCAGATCCAAATATCAAACCGGAAATTAAAAATCAAATACAAAAGGGCAGGATAATGAAATTAATTTTTCCGATAATAACCTTGCTGTTATTTTCATCATGTAATGTACAAAAAAGAGATAGAGATGAAGATTATAACCAGCGTGTATCTCATTTGATAGATCAGATGACCATTGATGAGAAAATCGGACAGATGTTTCAGGCTTCCGATGGGTTTTATTCTGATGAGAAACAGTTACAAGAGGCCGTAAGGGATGGAAGAGTCGGCTCGTTTTTGAATATCCAGGGAACCGAAAGGGTAAGAGAACTGCAACGTATAGCCATCGAAGAGAGCCGGCTTGGAATTCCTCTCTTATTTGGGCGTGATGTCATTCATGGTTACAGAACTATCTTTCCTATCCCATTGGGAATGGCATCTTCCTGGGACACGGTAATGGTTAAAAAGGCTATGCGCATTTCAGCCATTGAGGCTGCATCAATGGGGATAAACTGGACCTTTGCACCCATGATTGACATAACCTGGGATCCACGCTGGGGAAGAATTGCTGAGAGCGTTGGAGAAGATCCTTTTTTAACATCGCAATATGCAAAAGCTATGGTCGAAGGAATACAGGGAGATTTAAAGCAACCCGGCTCTATAGCTGCATGTGCCAAACACTTTGCAGGTTATGGAATGACTGAAGCAGGAAGGGAT
>CAZIOB010000184.1:0-38140 GCA_964540755.1 uncultured Prolixibacteraceae bacterium
TTTTCGCCATAGCTATGGCTATGCCTCAAAATTTTGCTTTGTTAAAAACAAAAATAACTTCGCCTATTTTATTCACTTTATTTCGTAACAAAGCCTTAGATACATAATCTAAATTTGAAATTTTTGAGCTACATTTATGAAATGAAAAAGTATATATTCTTCAATAGTCTCAATTTTCAGGTATTATCATAAAAGATAGTCCGGTTTGACAAATAATATAAATACAATGCTTTCTATAAATATCCCGGTATATAATATTAAAATCAGCGACCTGGTAATGCAGCTTAAAGAGCAGGCCGATAAACCTGGAGTTGATTATGAAATAAGAATCTATGATGATGGCTCGACAGATGCTGTAAAAGAAAATAACAGGATAATAAGATCCCTTCCCAATGTAACATACCTCGAAATGGATAATAATCTCGGCAGGTCTG
This sequence comes from uncultured Prolixibacteraceae bacterium, assembly GCA_964540755.1. Taxonomy (GTDB): domain Bacteria; phylum Bacteroidota; class Bacteroidia; order Bacteroidales; family Prolixibacteraceae; genus JAAYJR01. Next base: position 435 of record CAZIOB010000184.1, read on the forward strand.
CAATCCGCAACAAAATGGGACTGGAATCAAAATATCCGTGGCTTTTATTTATTGATGCAGACTCAAGGATTATTTCAGAAAATTATCTGAGAAATTATCTGAAAAAAACAATACCGGCTTGTGTTTTATGTGGAGGAACCTGCTACAATCCACAGAAGCCTGAAAACCCCAATAAATTACTGCGATGGCTATATGGGACAAAAAGAGAGGCTGTCTCAGCAGAGGAACGTAAAAATCAAAAAGGCTTTATCATAACTTCCAATAATTTTCTGATTGACAAAGAAATTTTTAAAATAATCCATTTCAGCGAAAATATTGGCCCATACGGCCACGAGGACACACTTCTGGGTTATGAACTATATTCCTCTGGATTTACTCCTTTACACATTGATAATCCTGTTGAACATACCGGACTGGAAGATTCAGCAACTTTTTTGGAGAAAACAAGGGATGCGCTTGATAATCTCTGGTTTATTTACCGGGAAATCACCGGGGAGGAATCTGATTTCAGCAGACAGGTAAGTTTTTTAAAAAGATATAATGAAATTACTCTGCTTATTCCTCCTTTTCTGCTGAGATTTTTTTTCCGGCTTTTCAGAGGCTGCATTGAAAAAAATCTGACAGGCAGAAAACCCTCGTTATTATTATTTGATACATACAGGCTTTGCTATTTTTCAACATTAAAAATAACTGCCTTATAGAAACCTAAATCCTGCAAGTGCCTGCAATCATTAAAAATTTGAACAAGCTTTGGCGAAAGATTCTGATCAATACGCCCTCTACTAATACAACCTGATTTGCCCGTAATGGCTTTCCACTTTGACAATCCCGCCATCACCGTCACCTATCTTTCCTTTAATCGCATAATTGCGGTTCTCAACCATTTTGTCGCCAGTGAATTTATCCTCCGGATAAGAAATATCACAATGGTCACAACCGGCATCAACCGAATAACTGTTACCTCCAAGTCCCAGAGAAACCCTGCCATAACTGTTCCTGACAGATATAAGGCTGAATCCGGGTTTTACCCTGCCCACACGTATTCCTCCATATTCAGCATCAATTTCAAGTGATTCCGAGAGTTCATCGATCTTAATGCTTGTATATTTTGTTTCAGCATGAATAGAGCCTGCTTCTTCAAAATTATATGTATCATATTTTCCTTCAGCTTTAACAGAACCTGCACGGCCCAGATTAATTACTGTATATTTGGATTTTAGATCCATATCACCCGTTTCGCCAAAATTCAGCGTTGAATATTTTACATCCAGATCCAGGTCATTTGACAGACTCACATCGGCTTTTCCATAGGCCAGATGAATGTTTACATATCCACTTAAGGGGGCATTTAACTCATTGGCCGTGAAATTACCATACTGTATATCAAAAGTCCCGTTTGCATTCAGTATATTTACCATTGTATTCCCATATTTGTTGGAAATATTCAGATCCTTATCGGATGGTATATTAACGCTGTAATCAATACTGAAATCATTACGACTTGTAAATTCACTGTCAATAAGTGTTTCAGCGCTGACAGTCCTGCCTGTCTTTTTAAAAATGACATTTAACTGGCTTAAAAGTTCACTGGCCTTCGATTCATTAAGGGCTTCAACAGTAATAACAACATCAATTGTTACATATCCGCCTCCGTCATTCATCACCCTGATTTCGCCAAATTTATTGTCAATTTCAAGTAATTGTACATCAGCGGCAGGCCATGATTCATGATATTCCTTTGTGCTCTCCTCTGCCTGGGATCTTAAGCCGGCAGCAAGGGCCAATATCATTATAATTGCTATAAGACTAGATTTCCGTTTCATAATTATTATTCTTTTTTTGTTTTACTTCTTTTAATTTATCGACAATCATATTTATTAAACTAAGCTTAGTCTGGTAATATTCTATCATTGCATTAATCACGCGGTCATCATTCGGACTTGCAGCAAGGTCTTTCTGAAGCTTATCAAAGACTGCCTCAAATTCAGCAAGCTCTGTTTTCATCATCAGCTGCTCCTCTTCTGAGATGTGGCCTCCGCTGACCAGTTTATCCCATTGTTCCAATCCGTTATCAATAGCATTGGTGTAATAGAACTCAACTTCTTTATATTCATTCGATACGGAAGCGAGTGACATTCCTTCTGTTTTTTCTGTCGAAATCATTTTTTCCTTATCTGTCGCAAACCAGATAATGGCCTGGTTTACTATCAAAAAGACAAATATAGCGGCAGCGGCTACCCTCCATATGATATTCATCCGGTATTTTTTTCCGGTATGACTCTTCTTCAATCTTGCTTCAAATCTCCCGAAATGGCCTTCTAAAGGCTCCTCTTCATTAAATCTTTCCCGGTTTTTCCTTATAAACTCTTCTATATAATCTTTTTTCGCCATAATCAATTGTATAAAAATATTTCATTGCCATGTAACATTTCCCGTAATTTATTTTTTGCCCTTGAAAACTGAGTTCTCGATGCAGAGTTACTTATGCCAAGAATAGTGCTTATCTCATCATGATCATATCCCTCAATCAGGTAAAGGCTCAATATCGTCCGGTAACCATCAGGAAGAGAATGGATAGCCTTTTTTATAATATTGATGTTCACTTCCCCGCCGACAGTTATTTCATCCGGCATTTCCAAAATGCGTTCATCTATCTGGTCAAATTGCACCTTTTTTTTCTTTAAACAATCCAAACAACTGTTAACCACTATTTTCTTCAGCCAGGAGCCGAAACTAACCTCTCCCTTGTATGTATCTATTTTTTTGAAAGCCTTTAGAAAAGATTCCTGCATGATATCTTCAGCTTCCATTTCGTCATTTACTATCCGCAGGCTTACATTATACATGGCTTTATAATAAAGTTTGTACAGTTGAAACTGGGCTTTTTTACTCCCTTCCCTGCACTGGTCAATGATATCCTGGTGAATATTTTTATAAACTGTTTCCAATTCTGATTATTTCTGGTTTAATGACGAAAAAAATTTTCAAATGTTACACTAACCGGAAAAATAATAAAAAATAGGTATTGTCATGCTAAAATAATCATTAACATGAACATGACTCTATGGCCAATCAGTAACAACAACCAGAGAAAAAGTGATTAGAAATAAAGGATAAAATAAGAAAAGAAAATTAAAAGGAGTTGTAATATTTTACCAGTTCCCTGAGATTTTCGGGCTTGTTAGGCCTGATTTTATTTTCTTTAATGAAGGATTCCAGTTCTTTTATATGACCGGCAAAGGCATCAGTCATATCCTGTTTTTTTTGTATAAGCTGTGCGGGCTGCCTTTCCATCATGATATAATATTCATCGGATCCTCTTATGAACTTCGCCGGTTCTGCATTCTGATATGCCCCCGGCGCTTTGGCTTCCTGAAAACTCACCATAGGTCTGGCAAACAATGAGGCTTTCCCTTCTTCAATGACTATAAAAAAACCTTTTTTAATCCTGTTAGCCTCCCTGTAGGGCAGGTAAACTATCTTGAAGTCACCGAATTCAATCTTTTCTATAGTTTCCGGTCCGGCCAGTGCCATAACAGCGCCGTCATCTGTCTTAAATTCAATTTCATCGTTAAAAACATTAAACCTAAGTGGAATTCCAACAAATTCGGTTTTTGATTTTGTAAAAACTGAACCTTTTATAAAGTCATCATTCAGATATGGGGATCCCTCCACATTTTCAAGGCCGGCCTTTAACCCTGCTTCTCCTCTCTGCATTTTATTAGAATTAAAAAAATCAATTGCCTGTTTAATCTCATACAGCGACTGGGCTCTTGACTGGAAAGAGGTAATAACCAGTATGGCTAATATGGCATATAATAGTTTCATCTCAGCAAATTTAATAATTTTATACGAGTCTCCACAGATAAAGTCGATAGTTGGTTAAAAATCAGATTATATCGCTGATATGAAATTCTATCATATAACACCTCGTTAACAGTCTCATTTTCAGTTGGTAATGTCCTTTGTGTTATCATAATAAAGTAATATTGTGTTGCACAATCGCTGACTAATTTCCACCTGAAAATATTAGGATAAAATCTCTTACAGCCTTTTATATGATCTCATTTTAGATTTTTAGATTATATCTTAATATAGAGGCCGGTGCAAGATAGCGACCTATACCATTCCTGAGAATCCCATAAAAGCCATTGCAAGAATTCCGGCAGAGATAAGGGCTATAGGGCTCCCTTTTAGACCGTCAGGGATATCCTGAAGATCAAGGTGTTCGCGTATTCCTGCGAAAAGTATAAGTGCGAGTCCGAACCCAAGGGCATTGGAAACCGCATAAACCACACCTTCAATCAGATTAAATTCTTTCTGTATCGTAAGGATTGCCACACCAAGAATTGTGCAGTTCGTTGTGATAAGTGGCAGAAAAATTCCTAGTGCCTGGTAAAGCGAGGGGCTTACTTTTTTCAGAATGATCTCCACCATCTGTACCAGTGAAGCTATTACCAAAATAAATGCTATAGTCTGCAGAAATGCAAGTCCTAAAGGAATAAGAATAAGTGTATGTATAAGGTAGGTAACTATTGTAGCAAGAACCATGACAAATGCAACTGAACCGGCCATGCCAATCGCTGTGGAAAGCCTTTTTGATACTCCCAGAAAAGGGCATATCCCGAGAAATTGCATTAATACAATGTTATTTACAAGTACAGCTCCTAAGATTATTATTAAGTAGTTCATGATTTATTCTCCTATTCTTTTTTTAATTCTGTTAACGATAGCAATAAGATAACCAAGTACAATAAAAGCGCCCGGAGCCAGGACAAAAAGCAGGGATACATAATTCTCCGGATAAATGGTAACATCAAAAAATTTCCCGCTACCCAGCAGTTCCCTGACACCACCCAACAAAACCAGTGCAAAACTAAATCCGAGCCCTATTCCAAACCCGTCAATAGCAGAAGAGAGCAGATTATTTTTTGAAGCAAAAGCCTCGGCACGGCCAAGCACTATGCAGTTTACAACTATAAGAGGAATAAATAATCCGAGACTTTCAAACAGTGATGGCAGATAGGCTTCCATAATAAGTTGCACTATAGTAACAAAAGTTGCTATGATCACAATGAAGCCGGGGATGCGAACTTTGTCAGGTACCTGGTTTTTGATGAGTGAAACAACTATATTTGACATTAACAATACAAAAGTAGTAGCAAGTCCCATGCCCAGCCCGTTTATTGCAGATGTGGTAACTCCTAAAGTAGGACACATTCCCAGCAATAATACAAAAACCGGATTTTCCTTAATAAATCCCTTTGTGAAATTTTTCCACTGATTCATAAACTCAAATGGTTATTTTATTAATTAATTTACTAATTTACCTTATATTATTTCCCCGAAAAAACTGAATTTTGATCTTCATTCCCGGTATATGCATCATAGGCTCTGACCATGGCGTCAAGAAAAGCTCGGGAAGTAATGGTCGAAGCTGTTATTGCATCAATATCACCTCCGTCTTTTTTAACTATAAATTTGCATGATTCAGGATTCTTGCCAATAATAGTTTGAGATGGTTTTTCCATATTGCTGAACCATTGATCCATCTTTGCTCCGAGGCCTGGTGTCTCCGAATGTTCAAGCACCTCGTACCCGGTAAAATTACCCGAATTATCGATCCCTGCCATTATGGAAATATACCCGCTAAATCCTTTATTAGTATATGTTTTAATTGCCGTCCCCACCTTTTCGCCATCTCTGAAAGCAGGAAATATCTCAACTGAATCCTCTGAAGATTCAACAGCTACTTTAAAGGGTTCGCCAATTTTATCAAACTCAGGCAAAATTGCTTTAATAGCCTCCTGCTGTGCTTTTACTTTTGATGATTCAATGGCATCTTTGGTAAAATCATAAACAAAACCAAGGGCAGCAGCAGCCACAAAGGTTATTGTAAAAAGAGCAAGAGCCATGCTTAAAAATGTCGATTCCCGTTTTGCCATATTTATTTCCCTCCAAATCTTTCCGGTTTAACGTAGTTATTAATTAATGGAGTAAATCCGTTCATTATTAGTATGCCAAAAGAAATACCTTCAGGATATGCACCAAAAATTCTGATGCTTATAGTAATTACACCAATTCCCAGTCCATATATTATCTGGCCTTTGGGCGTCATAGGTGATGTTACCATATCAGTGGCCATAAAGACGGCACCCAGCATAAGCCCGCCGGTAAGTATATGATATACAGGATTAATATAACTTACAGGATCTGTTAACCATAATATTCCTGCAACTAATGCAACTGATAAAATTATCGATACAGGTATATGCCACGTAATTACCTTACGTACAAGTAAATATATACCTCCAACAATCAATAAAAGCGCCGATATCTCACCCAGTGAGCCGCCTGTATTTCCAAGAAGAAGATTTGACAAATCGGGAAGCTCCTGCATGATCTGCGACACAGGGATTCCGCTTTTTAGTCCCTCTTTAATTGTTTCAAGGGGGGTCGGACCGGTAATGCTATCAACACTAATATCCTTTGAAACCTGCCAGTTAGTCATTTGAACAGGAAAAGAGATAAGAAGAAATACTCTTCCGACAAGTGCAGGATTGAAAATATTACGTCCCAGTCCTCCGTATGACATTTTACCGATACCAATGGCTGCAAGCGCCCCAATACAGATAATCCACCACGGAAGGCTTGCAGGAACATTGAAAGCCAGTAAGACACCTGTCACCAAAGCTGATCCGTCATTTATGGAAGGTTTTACTTTTAACAGATATTTCTGTATAATATACTCAAAAGCCATGCATGAGGCAACAGCAATTAAAGTTACCCTTAAAGCGCTGAACCCAAATATAAAGTATGACCAGATCAGTGCAGGGATAAGGGCATAAACAACCCGGAACATAATTTTCCGTGTTGAATCATCAGAGTGAATATGTGGAGAAGGTGAAACCGTTAATAATTTATTCATGCTTTTTTCAAAGTTTCAAATCTGATTTGCAAATTAATTAATACTGATTATTTCTTTCTTGAACGAATTATCTCCCCGGTTTTTAACTTACCATACCGGATATAATCCAGCAGAGGTATATGAGAGGGACAGGTATATGCACACGAGCCACATTCAATACAGTCCATTATCCTGTTCTCCTCAGCTTTATCAAAAAGTTGTCTTTCCGAAACAATTTTCAGATAATATGGCTCCAGATTCATCGGACAAACACTTACACACCTGGAACATCTGATGCAGTGAAGAGGCTCTTGTCTTTTTGATTCTTTCTCCCTCATCAGAATAATCCCTGAAGTACCCTTTGTAACAGGCGCTTCATAAGTTTTAAGAGCTTTCCCCATCATCGGGCCTCCATTGATAATCTTCCCTGTATCACCGGGAATTCCCCCGGCAGCATCAATAAGAACAGAAATTGGCGTGCCTATCCGGACCCTGTAATTCGCCGGACCGGACAGTGCTTTCCCTGTGACAGTTATTATGCGTTCAAAGAGCGGCTTTTTTTTCTGAACTGCTTCATAAACAGCAAAGGCAGTGCCAACATTAGATACCACTGCTCCCACGGCAACAGGCAGCGCACCAGGCGGTACTTCTCTTCCTGTCACAGCTTTTATCAATTGTTTTTCACCTCCCTGCGGATACTTAACCTTAAGGGGGATTATACTTATTCCGCTATACGCAGCAGATTTTTCAGTAAATAGTTTTATTGCGTCAGGCTTATTGTTTTCTATTCCCACAACAGCTTTTTCTACTTTGAGGGCTTTCATGATAAGCATGGTTCCGGTGAATATCTCATCAGCCTTTTCAAGCATAAGCTGATGGTCTGATGTGAGATATGGCTCACATTCCACCCCGTTGATCAGCAAAACTTCAGCTTTCATTCCTTTTGGAGGGACCAGTTTAACATGAGTCGGAAAAGTGGCGCCTCCAAGTCCGACGACCCCCGATTCCTGTATTTTTTTTATTATTTCCTCACCGGTAAAATCTATCTCCTTAACCAGATCAGCAGACCTGTCAATCTCTTCTATCCAGTCATCTCCATCAACATCAATAAAGATGCCAGTCTTAAGATAGCCGGAACTGTCAACAGAATTATCAATCTTTTTTACCTTTCCGGAAACCGAAGAATGGATATTTGCAGAAACAAAACCGCTGCTTTTGGCAATGAGTTGTCCTGTCCGTACATAATCTCCCCTTTTTACAACCGGGGTTGCAGGTGATCCAATATGTTGGGCTACCGGAATAAATACAGATTTAGGAAGAGACAGCTCTTCAATGGTTTTACCAGCTGATAGTTTATTCCCGGGTGGATGTACCCCGCCATTTCTGAAGGTTTTGAGCATTCTGGATTAATTTATGCGGTACTACATTCTTTTTTGATCTCTTTGTTAATTTTACGGGGAGGAAAATTCTGCTCGATTATTGCTCCTGTCGGGCATACGGGAACACACTTACGACATAATTTGCACTTATCAGGATCAATATAGGCAAGATTATCTTCCATTGTAATGGCATCAAAAGGACATTCCTTCACACACTTTCCACAGCCTATACAAGCCACTTTACATGCTTTTAACGCTACCCCTCCTTTATCTTTATTTCTGCATGCAATTACTACTTTGCGGTTTTTAGGATATTTTTTACGCAACTCGATAAGGTTTCTCGGACAAGCCTCAACACATGCTCCGCAAGCGACGCATTTGTCATCAATGATTTCCGGGATACCTTTTTCAGGATGCATCACAATGGCGTCAAAATCACATGCATCATAGCAATCTCCATATCCCAGGCAACCCCACTGGCAATCAGTATCACCGCTGTATAACATTGAAGCAACAGCACATGTAGCAATTCCATCGTAATTACTGGTACGGGGACGGACATCAAAACTTCCGTTGCAACGTATAAATGCAACACGCGGATCTTTTTTCACTGCCTCCAGTCCGAGAATCGCAGCTATCCTGCTCATTGCTTCATTACCGCCAACCGGACAGTAAAACCCTGTTAGGTCAGGAACCTTCACAACTGCTTCGGCAAAGGCTCTGCATCCCGCAAAACCACAGGCCCCGCAGTTAGCACCAGGCAATGCTTTTTCAACTTCATCGATCCGGGGATCCTCCTGTACTCTGAACTTCCTGGCCACAACATATAATATTATTGCAGCCAATGTCCCGGTAATACTTAATGTTGCTATTGTATTAATAATCGTTGTACTCATATTTAACCGATATCATCTAACCCGAATTTAAATACCTTCTTTAAATATTGACGCATGAAATATAATATAATATAATAAGGGACTAAAACCCCGAGCGAAAATAATCCAGCAATTACCTCATCGCCGGCAACTGAAAAAACAGTAATAAGAGTTACCAATACAATTATGAAAGGGAGGACATATCCATAAAACAATGCCTTTAAACCTAACGATTCCCGGAGAACGACAGTAACTTCCTCCCCCGGTGAATAATGGCCGGAAGTCTTAAAAATCTCAACCTCCTTCACCTTCTTATCGGCCATTGTGCAAACTTTTTCAGCATGACATCTGCTACAGGCCGACTTATTTACTATAGCCACGCGCAGTGAATCTTCCGTAACCTCCCGGATAAAAGCTTTATGTTTTATAAGTGTTTTCATGATTAAAATTAATTGTTTTCAAAGGTATAATATGAACACACATATGTTTTAATCATATACTTATGTGATTTTACAATCATTCTCGTTTCGTATTATCTTATTTTGTAATATACAGTTTGCAAATTTAGCGTTTTGTTTTAACGCAGACATGCCAAAATTCAGTTTTCTTAGAAAAAAAATAATTTATATTTGATACCCTTATAATCTATTGCAACTCTATATTGCATGCCACTATTGAAAATGCCCAATGTAAAATTTACAGCCTATGAAAATGTGTTAAAAAATTTGCATATCAAAACCTTTAAAGTTAAATTTGAAGTGTAATTAAGAAATTGTTCTTTGAATAAATAAGGTATTATCCGCATCGATTCAGCAGTTGGTAAACTCAACAGATCTTATTAAACCGAGTTAGCTCATCGATCGTAAAAACAGGCCTTGTAGTCCCGTGCCAAACGGGATGAGTCGAAAGACCGGTGGACGTTTGAACGATCAGGCGCTCAAATCCTGTCATACAGGGGTTTTACGCAAACGGAATTGATGCGGATTTTTTTTTATCAAAGATTATTCTTAACGCCCCGACCCGGTATTTTTCTTACAAACAGATAAAGCAACAGCAAAACAGTTATAAATAAGGATACCCTCGCAATATAATCACCATATTTAAGGTAAAATGTTACATCATAATTATAGTTAAGGGTTCCTTTTATTGCTGTCTCTTTCTCCCATTCAGTGGGGCTGAAAATATCACCTCTCTGGTCCACAAAGCATGATATCCCCGTATTAGCGGAGCGAATCACACTGCGTCTGGTTTCTATAGCCCTCAGACGGGAAAACGAAAGATGCTGTTTATAACCGGGTGTATCCTTCCACCAACCGTCATTAGTAATAACAACTATAATACCCGCGCCTTTCCTTACCGAACGAGTCAAATACTCACCAAAAACCGATTCATAGCAAATTACAGGCGCTGCCTTATTACCATCTTTAAAAGTAAAGTTGGAAGGTTCATCCTGTCTTCCCAGGCTCCCGGTAGTACCCCCAAGGTCAAAAACCAGGTCGTTCAGAAACCGGAGATATTTTCTGAAAGGCATCTTCTCAACGCCACTTACCAAAATAGATTTATGATATATTTGACCTGATCCGTCACGTCCTATGAATATAGCAGAATTGAATACATCATAATGGATATTTCCTGAGCTGCGGGCAGTAGGACTTTTATTTTCAGCATCAGGGTATATCTTAGTGGTTGATGCTCCAAAAATGACTTCAGCTTCAGGATAACCCCGCAGCCAGCTGTATAATTTTCCGTACAGGTTATTAAGTTCCAGCCGGTCGGCATTCCATTCGAAATAACGTTCAAATATTGTTTCCGGACCAACAATAAGATCAGTTTGACCGGTAATCTTACTTTCTGCCAGTTCAATAAATTTATGAAGCTTTTCAAGTTCAGACTGTTGATCATAACTTTCTGAATAAGGGTCTGTGTTTGGCTGAACAATCACTACATTTAAAGGATTTATCTCTTCTTCATAGGAATAATATGAATGAAGTGAGAATGCAAGTGGCACGGACAATATAAGCAGTGAAAAAATAACACCGGGGATAAATTTTTTGGCCTGAAGCTTATTCTTTATTTTCAGACAGAGATTAAAGACAACAACGTTCATTGTCAAAATCCATAGTGTGCCACCAAGTACTCCGGTGTATTCATACCATTGGATCATTTTGACATTGTTGGCAAAACCATTTCCCAGATTTAGCCACGGCCATTCAATATCCCAGTGAAAATGAAAGAATTCGAACGATATCCAAAAGACTATAAGAGCAATATATCCTAAATTTGACCTGAAAGCCCGTCTGGCCATATGTCCCAGCCAGAATACAAGGGACATAAGAAAAGAGTTAACCGTTATTGCCATCAATGCACCGGCCAGGGTTGCATAAGCTATCCACCATGTGCACAAGGCGTTCCATATTAAAAAAGACAAAAAAGCATGGCCCCAGAAAGAAATCCCATTATATTCATTGCTGTTAATTGTAAAAAACCGGTCAAGTATAAGTAACGGTATAAATGCAATGAATAAAATCCATCCGGGAAATCCAAGCCAGGCAAGGCTCAATAATATGCCTGAAAGAACTGATAATAATAATCTGGAAATCCTTGACATTATAATGATTTATCGTAATTCACAATCTCTGTCACAATGAGCTCAAAGATAAAATTCTCTGCTAAAACCATACATCTGTATATAGTTAAATAATATAAAGTTTATTAAATCCGTTATGAATATATTAATAATTATACATTCAGGATTATTGAAAAAATTAAGTTATTAACAACAGTCAGGTGATAGATCGTTAAAATATACAATCATATTCTGACAACTATAGACTATTTTAGCATAAAATTTAATTGAAAAGTATATGTACTGGTCAAACATACACATAAATAAATTTTTACTGAAGTTTTTAACATTTTTTGTATTGGCAATATTTTTTCCGGTTATTGTATCAGCCCAATATAAGGAGGTTATTGCAGAAAAAGGAGAAGGAATTTACAGGCTGCTGACCCGTAACGGCCTGTCTGTTTCAAAGTATATGGATGCCTTTATTCAATTGAACCAGGAACAGCTCGGAGACGGAAACATACTTTTTACCGGAGTTAAATATAAACTACCCCGGGAATATGCCGGATCTGTTTCTGCAAAATCTGTAAAAACAGTCACCTATGATATTTTTGGGAAAAATTACAGCAAGGTAGCAGTTCTATCTGAACAGTTAAACGGAGCTGTATTTTACCTGGTAGCAGGTCACGGAGGACCTGACCCGGGGGCTGTAGGAATCTATGGGAATCATAAATTATGCGAAGATGAGTATGCATACGATGTAACACTCAGACTGGCAAGAAATCTCATTCAAAACGGAGCCACTGTGTATATGATCATCCGGGACAATGACGGGATACGTGATGAAAGCTATCTTTATGCCGACAAGGACGAAAAATGCTATCCGAACTACGGGATACCGGTAAATCATTTACGAAGGTTGCGTCAGCGGACCGATGCTGTAAATTCTTTATATAAAAAATACAAAGGCAGGTATCAGAGAATGATTGCCATTCATCTCGATTCAAGGAGCCACGGAGAAAATATAGATGTTTTCTTTTATCACGACAGTAGAAGTGATGCAGGGAGGAACGCTGCCATTACCCTGAAAAAAACATTTCAAAAAAAATATGACCAGCACCAGCCCGGAAGAGGTTACCATGGCACAGTCTCATCCCGCAATCTTTATGTTATCAGAAATACCTACCCTGTAGCTATATATATAGAATTAGGCAATATTAATCACTACAGGGACCAGCAAAGATTTATACAGGCCAATAACAGGCAGGCATTGGCAAACTGGCTTACAGAAGGTTTGATTACAGATTTTAAAACAAACAAATAAATAAAATATCTGTTTTTAGTGAGATATTGAGCTATTTATTATGGTTCTTCTTACTAAATTATTGCTAATGCTAATCGTTTTTTTTAAATACTAATTATATTTTTGTACAAAAAACCAATTTAATATGACACGTAACATTTTACTCATTTTAACCGTTATTCTTATCGGCTCCTGCACAACTACAACAGAAACTAAAAATGAGAAGCCGAATATACTTTTTATTTTTGCTGATGATCAAACTTTTAATAGTCTGAACACATGGGGAAATGAAGATATCATCACTCCCCACCTCGACAATCTGGCCCAGTCTGGAGTTACATTTACACATACATATAATATGGGAGCCTGGCACGGGGCTGTTTGCGTTGCAAGTCGTGCCATGCTCAATACAGGCCGTTTTCTCTGGCATGCGAGAGAACAGGAAAAGAATTATCAGGAATTTGCCAAAAACAGGATGTTTTGGTCCCAATTAATGGAAGATGCCGGCTATGAAACATATATGACAGGGAAATGGCATGTTAAGTTTCCGGCAGACTCAATTTTTAATAATGCTGTCCATATAAGGCCGGGAATGCCGGCAACTGTCCCTGAAGCATATAACCGTCCCCTTTCACCTGAAGACACTACCTGGCTCCCATGGCATAAAAAGTACGGAGGATTCTGGGAAGGAGGTACCCACTGGAGCGAGGTTTTAGCTAATGATGCAATTCAATTTCTTGATCATGCAAAAAACAGCGAGAAACCATTTTTTATGTACCTTGCCTTTAATGCATCTCATGATCCCAGACAGGCGCCAAAAGAATTCGTTGATATGTATCCTGTAGAAAATATACCTGTTCCTGAGTCATATATGGATCTCTATCCTTATATGGAAGAGATAGGTTGCGGAACCGGACTGCGTGATGAAAGGCTCGCTCCGTTTCCCCGGACTGAATATGCAGTTAAAGTTCACCGCAGGGAATATTATGCTCTTATTACTCATATGGACGAACAGATTGGCCGCATTGTCAATTATCTAAAAGAAAAAGGGCTTGATAAGAATACATACATACTTTATAGCGCTGACCATGGTCTTTCAGTAGGGAATCACGGGCTCCTCGGCAAACAAAACATGTACGACCACAGTATGCGCGTTCCCTGTATTTTGGTCGGACCGGACATCCCCGAAAATGAAACCCGTAAAATGCAGGTTTACCTGCAGGACCTGATGGCAACGGCCCTTGACCTTGCATATGTCGAAAAACCGGAATATATAGAATTTAACAGCCTGATGCCAATGATAGAGGATGAGTCGGCTCAGGGTCCGTATAATGAAATTTACGGTGCATATATGAATCTTCAAAGAATGGTCAGGACTGAAAAATATAAACTTATGGTTTATCCGGAAGCAGAAAAAATTTTACTTTTCGATATTGAAAATGATCCTGATGAAATAAACAACATTGCAAATGATCCTCAATATTCTGATATTCTTTCTGAACTTGTTGAAAAACTCAAACAGCAACAGGAAATAATGGAAGACACATTGAATTTGCATTCCTTCTTCCCTGAAGTATTTTAATGCTTACTGAAATTCCTCTCCCTGCGGGGAGAGGCCCAAGTCGATCACAATTAGTTAAAAACCCCTCTAATAAAGGGCCTTAATCAAATATTACCTGTTTTAACCTGACTGTAATAATTTTTTATTAATATTTTTTTGAGAAACTTTGGTAATGTTCTATATAAGTTTTACATTTGTAATGCAATACGTCCTGTATTGCTTGTGTGTTTGGGGGTTAACATTAATAAAGGGCGGCTGTTGAGCTGCCCTTTTCTTATGGAAAAATTTTATAATTTATCTTTTAAATTTCCAGCTTCCCTTCCTCATATTTTTTAAATAAATCAGAAAGATAAGCCAGCCAGTTGCTCATTCGCTTCACAGCCTCAACAGTTTCACCATGTATTTCCCTCTTTTGTATTTTTAACATGAGATAGCCATATATCCCGTCTATGACAACCCGGACATCCTGATCAGTATCGGGATTTCTTTGTTTCAGTTCATTGATCAATCCGGATACTGCCTGATAGACTGATGGATACATTTTATCTACTTCTGTTGACAAAAGTTTCAGATGAAAATCATTGACCTCCTGTAATAAATTGGATAAAAACTGCAGATGCCCTTTCTCCTTTTTATCCTCTTTTTCCATCATGATTACCAGGTTCTCATACCAGACGGTAATTTCTTCAACTGTTTGATCATCTGCATTATAGGATTTAACCAGATGTTCTCTTATTAGTTGCATATCGAGATTGAAAGCTCTTATCAAATCTTCCACCTGGTATAAATATAAAATATATTCAGCTATATTTTCTTTTCGTTTCTCTCTTGCTATAATCATAATTTGATAAACTTTCGGTCAATAATCCGGTTCTTAATAATTAAAGAAATCATCCATATCACGGCGTTCTTTTTTAGTGGGACGCCCTGTTCCCGGTTTCCGGGACATCCACTTCATTTTTTTTTGCATTCTGAGCAATTCGAGTTCATCTTCAGGGGTTATATCTTCAACAAATTCTGATGCGGCTGGTGCTGACATACGTTTTCCGGCAATGGCCAGGACCTTATAACTTCTTAATACCGGAGGCTTTCTTACTTTTACAATCTCTCCTTCATATATCTCCCGTGAAGGCTTTACAGGGAGATCACCGACAAACACCTTCCCTTTTTTACATGCTTCGGTAGCCTTATTTCGCGTTTTAAAAATACGCACTGCCCAGAGCCATTTATCAACCCTTATCTTGTCACTCATTGCCCTTTCTGTTGTATATATTCATGGTACGATCTACTCCGATAATACCAAAACTCTGTATTATTCCGATACAGGTCTCTATCTTTTCAGGAAGATATTTTTTTTCTTCGTCTGTCCATTCACTCAAGACATAATCTACCTGCTGACCCCGGCTGAAATCATCACCTATCCCAAACCGTAATCTTGCATAGTCATTTCTCCCCAGGACTTCCGAAATACTTCTCAGTCCGTTATGGCCACCATGACTCCCTTTGGCTTTCAAACGCAGGGTACCGAAAGGCAAAGCAATATCATCCGTCAGTACCAGCAAATTCGTTATGGGTATCTTCTCCTTATTCAGCCAATAGTTAACAGCCCGGCCACTAAGGTTAACATATGTGGCAGGTTTTAAAAGAATAAACGTACGGGCTTTATACTTATAAGGAGCTACAAAACCATACCTCTTATCGCTAAAAGAGATATTGGACACCCCTGCGAGAGTGTCCAATATCTGAAATCCGATGTTGTGACGAGTATCCTTATATTCTGAACCTATATTCCCAAGTCCCGTAATTAAATACTTCACAAAATATTAATTTGTTAATCTATTTTATTATTAATTACCAAACAAAATCTGGCGGTGATATAATAATTTCCATATATGAACATTCCGGACATGTCTTTTTGCTTTTACTATTACTATTCTGCTGATTCTGACTGCTCCGTAGCTTCTTGTGCACCTTCTTCTTCAGCTGCTGCCTCCTCTTCTTCAGGAAGAGTCATAGCTGCCTGTGCCACTCTTGTGGAAATGACACCTACTATCAAATTTAATCTATTATCCATAAATTCAAGATTTTCTCTTTGCAATTCACCAACTTTAATACTATCCCCTATTTCAAGATTAGTTATATCAATATCAATGGTATCCGGCAAATTCTCATATAGTGCTTTTACCTTCAATTTCCGCATATTGATTTTAAGCCTTCCCCCTGCTTTAATACCTTTAGCCATACCTATAATCTTCACCGGAACAAAAATTTTAACCGGTTTTTCTTTTTCTATCTTAAGAAAATCTATATGCAATATCTGCTCATCAACCGGATGCCACTGAACATCCTGAATTATAGACTTTACAATTTCCCCGTCAATATCCATATCGATCAGATAGACACCGGGAGTATAAATAAATTTTCTTATTTCACTGAAAGGGACAGTCAGATGGATAACCTCATCCTGACCATATAACACACCTGGTATTAATCCCTCGGCACGTAATCTTTTTGACTCTTTTTTACCTACTGTTTCCCTTTTTTGGGCTTTTACTGTTAATGATTTCATTGTAAATAATTTACGTTAATAATTATGGTACTCAGTCCTTCCCGGTGGTACCGGGACAAACAGCATGCATAATTAAGGTATGTTGATATATTTTCAAAATACCCGATGCTCCTGCTTTCCTGGAAAAAGCGGTGCAAATATAAAAATTACCTGTAATATAACGAACTTATTGACTGATTTTTATAAACACGCCTGATAACTTCGCCCAAAGCTTCTGCCACAGAAAGGTATTTTATTTTTTTGCTCGCGGTTTTGGGCATTATCGAATCAGTGAAATAAACCTCCTCGAGAGCAGAATTCTCAATACGTTCAACAGCGGGCCCCGATAAAACACCGTGAGCAGCAAAGGCACGCACGCTCCTTGCTCCCTTCTTTTTAATAAGATCTGATGCCTTGGTTATTGTTCCTGCTGTATCAATCATATCATCGACAATAATCACATCCCTGTTTTGTACATCGCCTATAACCGTCATGCTGTTAACCTCATTAGCCCTGGCACGGGTCTTATGACAAATAACCATATCTGTGCCCAGCATACGTGCATAATTATTTGCTCTTTTGGTACCTCCGACATCAGGAGAGGCAATTATCAGATTATCCAGTCCCATTTTACTTATAAAAGGGATGAACAAGGCGGAAGCGAAAAGATGATCAACAGGCACATCAAAAAATCCCTGGATTTGATCAGCATGCAAATCCATAGTTATCACCCTGTTGATTCCTGCAGCAGACAATAAATTTGCTACCAGTTTTGCACCTATGGAAACCCGGGGTTTATCTTTCCGGTCCTGGCGTGCATAGCCAAAATATGGTATAACCGCTATCACCTGGGAAGCACTGGCCCGTTTGGCTGCATCTATCATTAACAGCAATTCCAGCAGATTATCTGCTGGTGGCATCGTTGATTGCAGTATAAAAACGTGTGCACCGCGAATTGTCTCTTCAAAACAAGGTTCATACTCTCCATCAGCAAAAACGGGACATGAAGACAATCCAAGATTTATATCAAGACTGTCACATATCTTTTCAGCGAGAGACCTTGAAGCTCTCCCTGCAAAAATCTTTAAAGGATGATTTTTATTGCTCATACCTAATTAGTTTTATTTCCATTATGAAAGGTTAAATAATCGTTGATTTTTTTCAATATTTACAAAAATAACAAGTATAATCACTGTGATTATTATCATACTCCTTTTTATGATTTTCCAAAATGTCGTTTTATGATTAAAATTCTTTATTTTTTAAAGTGTTGTATCTATGTAACTCTTATAAGTTTCAATCGTACTTCCGGATGATTTTCCAATTATACTCGTTTCATTTTTAAATTTATAAATTTTTATCCGAAAACACAATTAACTATTTTTTCTGTTAATATCTTCAATATATTTCAGAATCTCTTCCCTTCCCTCACGGTCTTTCACAGATGTTGTAAAAAGTGGCGGCATGTACTCCCAGGTCTCAAGCATTTTTTCTTTATAATACTTAATATTTTCTTCCAGCTCACCTTTTTTTAATTTATCAGTTTTTGTAAACACCAAGCAGAAAGGTATGCTGCTTATTCCCAGCCATTCTATGAATTTGAGATCAATTTCATGAGGTTTATGCCTGGAATCGATCAATACAAAAAGACAGTACAAATTTTGCCGTAAAAGAATATATTTATAAATAAACTTCTCCCACTTTTTTCTCTCTTTAAGCGATACAGAAGCATATCCATATCCCGGAAGATCCACGAGATACCATTGGTCATTTATTAAAAAATGATTAATGACCCGTGTTTTACCAGGCTTCCCTGATATCTTAGCTAACGACCTGCGGTTGGTCAGCATATTGATCAATGATGACTTGCCAACATTGGAGCGGCCGATAAATGCATATTCAGGTTTATCGGGTCTGGGACATTTATCCAAATCTGTATTGCTTATAATGAAACGGGCTTCTTTAATCTCCATTGATCAAAAATAAAATTAATATATAAATACAATTCAGGAAAAATATCAACCTCCTGCCAATAAATTATACTTTTCCGTGCAAAAATGCATTTTATGATATAGATCAACAAATCATACTTTCTCAATATAGATTTCCAATATTTTTACCCTGTCACTATGCGGTTTTAACCGGCATGACTCAAGACTTGCAGGAATAAGGACAGTCTCTCCCTTATATACCTGTTCTGCCCCGTTTTCATACTCAATGCTGAAATTTCCCTCAATAGTCATATAAATAATGAATGAATCGAGTCTGTGATAATCCTTTTCAAGTTTCTCAGAAAAATCAATAATATTGGTCGTAAAATAATCACATTTTACTATTTCAGAAGATTTATTCCTTATAACATGATATGAAGTTTTATACTCTTTTTGCCAGGAAAAATCAATGGCATCAAGAGCCAGGCCGGTGTGGAGCTCTCTTTTCTTCCCGTTTTTGTCTATTCTGTCGTAATCGTAAATTCTGTATGTCACATCAGAGGTCTGCTGGATTTCAGCAACTAAAACGCCTTTGCCAATTGAATGGACTCTTCCGGCAGGAATAAAGAAGACATCACCCGGAAAAGCCTCTTCATAACACAAAAGATCTGAGAGTTTTCCATTTTCAAGATATTCCAGATACATTTCCCGGGTGACTGCCTGATTGAATCCTGAATTAATAAGAGCACCTTTATCAGCAGCTACAACGTACCACATTTCGGTTTTACCGTAAGCATTATGCCTCTTTTTTGCCAGTTCATCGCCGGGATGCACCTGAATTGACAGATCATCAGCTGCATCAATATATTTTATAAGCAAAGGAAACTCAATCCCATATTTCTGAAATACCTTGTCTCCCATAAGATCTCCCATGTAGATCTCTGCAAGTTCCTGTAAATTATTACCTTTTAGGAATCCATTACTGACAACGGACAGGTAGCCGGCAACCCCGGATATCTCCCAGCTTTCACCACAGTTCTGAAGATCCCCGTAATCTTTATTAAGAATATCTTTTATGCGTTTACCTCCCCATATCTTACTATGAAAAAAGGGGACAAATTTCAGTGGATACAGACCAGCCATAATATTAATGAGTTCTTGAATATTTATAAATTATTAGCGATGTAGCTGCTAATTTTGTATATTTCACTTTTCTTACAACGAAATTAATGTTTTATTGGCAGTTGTACAGAATAATTTTTCCTATTAGTTCAATATTAACAATTAACTAAAAAAATGCTTAAAAATTTAAATATTGAAGAAGTACTATTCATAGACATAGAAACTGTTCCTATTGCACCTGAATTTAAAGATCTCAACGAAAAATGGAAGCAACTTTGGGAGCATAAGATGGAATATCATATAAATGATGATGAGCCTGCTGAGGTATTGTATGACCGTGCTGGTATATATGCAGAATTTGGGAGGATAATCTGCATTTCGGCAGGTTATATCTTAATAAAACACGGGGAGCTTTTTTTCAGGGTCAAATCATTTGCAGATAATGATGAAAAAACATTGATCCATAATTTCTTTACAGCATGGGAAGCATTTTCACGTGCCGGGAAAAGGAGGCTTTGTGCTCATAACGGCCAGGAATTTGATTTTCCCTATATTGCCCGGCGTGCACTGGTAAATGATCTTGTTCTGCCCAAAATACTTGATATCTCCGGTTTAAAACCTTGGGAAATAAAAGATACCCTGATAGATACTTTACAGTTATGGAAATTTGGGAATTATAAACATTTTACTTCATTATCTCTTTTATGTGAACTTTTTAATATTCCCTCACCCAAGGATGATATAGATGGAAGTCAGGTTGCCCAGATCTACTGGGAAAAAAAAGACCTCGGCCGTATAATCAGATATTGCGAAAAAGATACTCTTGCGGTAGCCAATCTGTTGCTGAAGTATAAAGGAAATAAAATCATATCCACAGAAAACATGGAGGTAGTCCGGTAATTTCCTGTCACGGCCGTTTCATCATTCTGTCCATTTCCCTATTTGAGTCTTTTTGTTTTAAAGTTTCACGTTTATCATAGATCTTTTTCCCTCGGGCGAGGGCAATTTCCAGTTTAGCCAAGCCCCTGTCGTTAATAAAAAGCCGCACAGGTACAATAGTCAGTCCCGATTCCTTTGTTTTACGTTCGAGCTTCTGAAGTTCTTTCTTATTCAGGAGCAGCTTACGGTCACGTTTTGCAGGATGATTATATACTGTTCCAAGTTCGTATTCAGAGATATGTATATTCTTGGCATATAGTTCACCACCATAAAACTGACAATAAGAATCATTCAGGCTTACTTTACCGTTGCGGATTGATTTGATCTCTGTGCCAACGAGTTGCATACCACTTACCAGCTTATCCAGTAATTCATACTCAAAGGATGCTTTTTTATTCCTTATATTGATATTTGCTTTTGAATGTGCCACTAAAAATATAGAGTTAGCAATTTAGATAAAAGAATACTCAATATACTAAAAACTGAGAAACATGCCAAAATATTGATCAATATAAACTTATGCATGTTTTTCCCCGGCAGGGTGACCAGTTCACTTGCCCCGGTCCAAAAGATAAAAAAACCATACAGTCCCAATACATCAAGCACATATAAAAACGGAAACAACCCGGTGATAATTGATACCAGCAAAAATGGCGTCAGGGAGAAGATGATGAGTTTCCTGGCAATCTGCATATTTTTTTCACCTCCAAAAATTTTCATTAATTCATTTATGAAAAATACGGAGATTAAATAAAACAACATAAACAGCACTATTTCACGAAGTGACTTCAATAATGCAAATCCCGCATAAAAATAGCCACTTCCCGAAAATACTCCTATAAAAACAGCTATACCAACGCAAACTATAAGTGGTATAAAATAGCTTCCCAATAGCTTGTATTGTTTGCTGTTGCCATGTTTTTGCCCTGCCCAAAATTCCTTAGGCCTTAAAATGATCATCGTTATGTTGTCAGCTATCTGCTTCAACAATAATTCCATAGTTACCGGATTTTGCCTGTAAAAATATAATCTAAAAATCTAAAATGAAACGAGCATAATAAATATTAACACAAAATATAATGATTAAACTGCGAGTTCCATATAATATCACATAAAAATCTAAAATCTAAATCCATTATCCATAAACTACCTTATCTGACGGTTTTTCCGAAACCGGTTTTTATTGATTCTTATCTTCCAGTATTTTCTCAAGTGCAAACATTTCATCTCTTAATCGTGCCGCTTCAATAAAATCAAGTTCTTTTGCAGCCTTTCGCATCAGTTTTTTTGTTTTCTCAATAGATTTTCTCAGGCCTTCTGCATTCATGTATTTCACTACAGGATCAGCAGCCAGGTCAGGTATCCCGGTCATATCATATCCCCCGGGCCTTTTACCGCTCCGGTACTGATAACCTATGATCTCACGGGTAGGCTTAATAATAGCCGTAGGGATAATACTGTTATCCTTATTATATTGCATCTGTTTTGCTCTCCGGTAGTTAGTAGCATCTATGGTACGTTGCATAGATTGGGTAATTGTATCTGCATACATAATTACCATACCATTAAGATTACGAGCTGCACGGCCAGCTGTCTGTGTAAGTGACCTTTCGGAACGTAAAAATCCCTCCTTATCCGCATCCAGAATAGCCACGAGAGAAACTTCAGGCAGGTCCAGCCCCTCCCGCAGAAGATTAATCCCGACAAGCACATCAAATTTACCCTTTCGCAACTGCTCCATTATCTCCACCCTTTCAAGGGTGTCAACATCAGAATGTATATACCGGGTTTTTATTCCCATATTCAGAAGGTATTTTGACAACTCTTCAGCCATGCGCTTTGTAAGAGTAGTCACCAGAGTACGCTCATTCTTATCAATTCGAAGATGTATTTCATGAATAAGGTCATCTATCTGATTGGCAGAAGGACGCACATCTATGAGAGGATCAGGGAGTCCTGTAGGCCTTATTATCTGTTCTACCACAACTCCGCCACATTTAGCCAGTTCATAGTCGGCCGGTGTCGCACTAACATATATCACCTGATTTACCAAATCTTCAAATTCATTAAATTTTAAAGGTCGGTTATCAATTGCTGCCGGCAGCCGGAATCCGTATTCCACCAAAGTTACTTTTCTTGAATTGTCGCCTCCGTACATAGCCCTTATCTGTGGTATGGTAACATGACTTTCATCAATGATGCACAGAAAATCGTCCGGAAAATAATCCAGCAGGCAGAAAGGGCGTGTGCCGGGCTGACGGCCATCAAAGTAACGGGAGTAATTTTCTATGCCGGGACAATACCCCAGTTCCCTCATCATTTCAAGGTCATATTCCACCCTTTCCTTTATTCTCTTTGCCTCCTTTGGTTTGCCAATCCCTTCGAAATATTCGACCTGCTCAACCAGATCATCCTGTATCTGTCTGATAGCTGCATTCATCCTGGGTTTTGTAGTTACAAAAATATTAGCCGGATAAATTATAACTTCTTTCATCTCTTTCAGTACCAATCCCGTAAGAGGATCAAGGCCTGTAATCTCTTCTACCTCATCTCCCCAGAATATAATTCTGACAGCTGTATCAGCATAGGCAGGATAGATATCAACGGTATCCCCTTTCACCCGGAAGCAGCCACGCTCAAACTCTGCTTCTGTCCGGTTGTAAAGAGCATCAACGAGCTGTCTTAAGACTACATTACGGGAAATATTCTGTCCCGTTTTCAAAGGAATCACATTAGCATGAAAGTCTTCAGGATTACCAATGCCATACAGGCAACTGACAGAAGATACAACAATAACGTCCTTTCTTCCTGACAAAAGAGCGGAAGTAGCGCTTAACCTTAGTTTTTCAATATCCTGGTTTATGGACAGGTCCTTCTCAATATAAGTATCAGTCACTGGCAAATATGCTTCAGGCTGATAATAATCGTAATAAGAGACAAAATATTCCACCAGGTTATCCGGGAAAAACTGCTTCATTTCCCCGTATAACTGTGCTGCGAGGGTTTTATTATGACTAAGTATTAATGTCGGCTTCCTGACATTGTCTATCACATTGGCCATTGTGAAAGTTTTTCCTGATCCGGTCACTCCCAGTAAGATATGATAACGTTCCCCGTTATTTATGCCTTCAGTGAGCTGCTTTATGGCTTCAGGCTGATCACCTGTAGGCTGATATCCGGAAACAATTTGAAACTTCATGCCAATTAAATCTTTATAAACATCATAAAACAACTAACAGAGCCAGCTGCAAATTACTAAAATATGAACCGTGAATTTCATTTAATACAGCAGACATCTTTATACCCTCTTATTATCCAACCTAACGGCGGAGTCTGAAGTAAACCGGGAAATGATCACTGGCACCGCCCAGGTATTCCATTCCCTTAAATGTCGGCAAAGGTATTATCCTGCCATAATTATTTTTGTATTCCATCCAGTCATGATGAAAAACATACCCCTGGCCTTCGGTACACCGGAAACCTTTGTCATCAAAAAGTCCGGCAGATACTATCAAATTATCAAACATCTTCAGTTCACCCTTATGATTATACGATCCCTTACCGGCTGAATTTTCGGGGATCATAAGATTAACAAGATCCCTGTCTATCTCTTCAGGATCACCGGCATTAAGGATCTTTGCAATGCCCGTATCATCGGGTTCAACATTCATATCTCCCATTATAACAATGTGAGCATCCTGACTGACAGCTTTAACCGAATCAATTTTTTCTTTCAATATACCAGCATAAGCCAGTCGCGCATATTCTGTTCTCTTAACCTCACCCGTATCGGAAGGCCAATGATTCACGAAAATGTGAAATTCTTCCCTGTTCCGTGTATAACCCTTAATGTAAAGTATATCCCGTATTCTGAGATCAGGATCATTCTCAACTCTCACAGGTATGGGAAAGTTATCAGTCACTCTGAATTCATCAGGCCGGTATATCATGGCACAATCAAGGCCCTGTATATCAGGACTGTCATTATGGATAAAATCATATTTCCCTAATGCAAGTGGATTGGTAAATATTAAATCCCTCACTACCTTTTCATTTTCAACTTCACATAATCCCACTATTTCAGGCATATCTCCCTCATTTATTGCACTTATAACATTGGATAATCCCTCCAGTTTTCTGTAATATTTAATCACATTCCAGTTCCTTGCTCCACCAGTAGTAAATTCATCATCCTGTTTACCAGGCTCATCATCTAAATCAAACAAATTTTCAACATTATAAAAAACAACAGTCATATTTTTTCTTGCAGCATTACGCCATGGGGAACATGATGTAAAAGATATGAATAGTGACAGGCACAGAATGAAAAAAGATCCTTTTGCAAGCCTGTTTTTTAATAATTTTTTATTTGTTCCTGCAGTGTTATAAATATCTTGAATAATATTCATTATAATCTTTTTATAACTATATTTCCTTTCCAATTGTTACTTCATAATAATCTGTCACCAATGTAGCCATCATACCTGCAGCAAGTGCAGCCTGCATCCCCGATTCACCGTCCTCAAAAACCTGACAAACACCAGGGGCTACACCCATTCTTTCAGCACATTTCAAAAATGTCTCAGGGTGCGGTTTCGGATGAACGACATCTTCTGTAGAAACAAGGATATCAAAGTACTTGTCCAGTCCTAAGATCTCAAGAGACTTCCATGCAAGTCTTCTGTAGCCACCCGTCCCAACTGCCATAGGCATCTTTAAATGATATTTTTTTACCAGCTCAACAACAGGTTCAACAGGTTTCATCTTATGCATCATGGTTTCATATTCCCTTTCCTTACGGAATCCTGTTTCTTTGGGCTCCATATCTGTGCCAAACATATCATTCAGTTTCCTGATAGTATCCACTGCCGGTATCCCTGCAAGAGTTGCAAACAGGGCAGGAGTAAAAACAATCCCGTATTCTGCAAGGATATTCTTGTAAGCCAGAAAATGTACCGGCATTGTATCTGCTAATGTGCCATCCAGATCAAAAATCAAAGCTTTTGCTTCCGGAAGTATTTCTAATTTTTCCACAAATGATTCTGTTTTATTTGACTTCAAAAATATAATAAAAGCATAACCCGGACAAAAGTTTTAGGATTAAGGAATATTTATCAAATTTGTTCATTAAATTTATTGATATGAATCAGGATACTTTGCTATACACTCTGCCGCAGTGGTTAATATTTGCAGCCATCACTGCAAGCATTTACGGATGGGCTGAACAAAAAAAGAGTTTTACAATGATTGGCCCGCTGATTATGATCCTGCTTGGAATATTCGCCTGTTATGCCATATTCAGCGGGTATTTCGCAGATTATAATTATTTAACGCCAGAAGAAATTATGAATAAAGAGCTTGGTGAACCTTTACCTGGGGAACTCCCTTTTCAGGCCAGGCTATTCCCTGCCTATCTTAGTTTTATATTTTCAGGATTGCTTGCTGTCCCGGCTTTTATACTTCACTGGAAAAATAAGAAGCTAAAAAATACATTCACAATTATAACAGATTTAACAGGATTAACAGGATTTTTTATTATTGTAGGAGAACTTCAGAACCTGAATTAACAAATATTTAATTCTTATATCGGAAAGAAATAAAATATTATTAAAAAAAATCTTAAGATGACATGGCTTTCGTCCGGTATTATCAATTTTAAAAAATATTTACAATTTGTCAACAAAAGAATATTATTTCCACTCAGTTTTATATATTGCAGACGAAAAAATACAAATAAAGTCAGAGTAACTAAGTAAAAAAAAACTTTGTATAATAATTTTAAAACAGATATATTATTAGAGCTAAAATAAACAGGTTAAAGTTAATTTACAGGTTAAAACGAATAAGTTATGAATCCACAAGCTGAAGAGCTCAATGCAATTATCAGGGAGAAGAATCCGGCAATTTTCGAAATGTTATCAGAAAGGGGTAAAAATATTTTTTTTCCTAAAAAAGGGATATTGGGTCAAACTGCTGAAGCCAAAGGGACAAAGATAAATGCCACAATTGGTGCAGCCATTGAAGATGATGGTTCTCCCATGAGGTTAGAGTCGATTGCTTCGAAAATTGATCTTGATCCTTCACTTGTATTCCCGTATGCGCCAAGTTTTGGACGGCCTGATCTTCGTACAAAATGGAAAAATATGATTTACGATAAAAATCCGTCGCTTAAAAACCATGCGATCAGTTTACCGGTCGTTACCAGCGCTCTAACCCACGGAATCAGCATGGCAGGATATATGTTTGCAGATCCTGATGATGAAATAATAGTTCCCGGCCTGTTTTGGGGTAATTATAATTTAATCCTTGGAAATGCTTACGGGGCGAAGTTGAATAAATTCAACCTTTTCAAAGACGGCCATTTCGATACCGGAGCTTTCGAAGAAAAACTTAATGAAGGCGTGACCGGGAAGAAAATAGTCTTGCTGAACTTTCCTCACAATCCTTCAGGATATACCGTGACAAATTCGGAAGCCGAAGAGATAGTTTCAATAATAAAAAGGTCTGCTGAAAAAGGAAATAAAATAGTTGCCATTACAGATGATGCATATTTTGGTCTTGTATATGAAGAAGGAATCTATAGAGAAAGCATCTTTGCCCCTTTAAGCAATCTTCATGAAAATGTGCTTGCTGTTAAGATTGACGGCGCTACTAAAGAAGATTATATTTGGGGATTCAGGGTAGGCTTCATAACCTATGGCATTAAAAAAGGTGACGATGATCTCTATAAAGCTCTGGAATCTAAAACAGCAGGAGCTATAAGGGGCAATATTTCAAACTCTTCCAATCTTTCGCAGTCACTGCTAGTTGCTGCATTCAACAGCATAAACTACCAGCTGCAAAAAAAAGCCAAATACCAGATAATGAAAAAAAGGTACAGGGCTGTTCTGGAAATTCTGAAAGAAGAAAAGTATAAAAAATATTTCACTCCCCTGCCGTTTAATTCGGGCTATTTTATGTGCATACAGCTGACAGATGATCTGGACGGTGAAGAAGTACGGCAGACACTCATAAAGAAATATGATATCGGCACAATAAGTATAGGTAACATACTACGCATCGCCTTCTCTTCAGTGGCTGCAAAAGATATCCCGGAGCTTTTTGAAAGTATTTACAAAGCCTGTGACGATGTTATGTCATAAGATTCTCATCTCTTATAATCATTAATATGGCTGAATGAGGGAGAATCATATATTTTTCATTATTGAATTCAATTTCATAGCCGCTTTTATTTAAATATACCGCCAGATCTCCAATCCGGGCCTGGAGAGGTACATATTTAACATTGTCCTGCTTCTGTTTCCAGGCCTCGTCCTCTTCTGTGACCGCAGGAATTGGATACCCCGGGCCTACCTTGACAATATAACCACTCAATATCTTTTCACCTTCCTGGACTGTAGGAGGTAAATACAGGCCCGTCCTTGTTCTGCCCGAAGGAGTCTTGGGTTTCACTAAAACACGGTCACCCACCATAATAAACTTATCAAGATCTTTTTCTTCAATTACAAGTGACATAACTATATTGGTTTTTCGGTGACAAATATATTAATATTCTCTCTACTCTCTTAATATATTAATGTCCGACAACAAACATTTTGGAATAAATATATCCTGTGGTTTTAAAAAAAATTTAAAAAAACGATAAAAATTATAGTACTATGTATTGCATGGTATTATTTTTTATTTATATATTTGCATAACAAATAACAGGGTAAAATAAAGTACAATTTAAAAAAAAGTACTATAAAGATGTAACGCTTTAAAAAAATGAGCGTCTTATAACTGAAACAAAAGATAAAAATTAAAAAATTATAAAATTCAAACAAAAGAAAAGAATTATGAAAACAAAGGAAATTGCAAAGATCACAAACCTGAAATCAACCTTAGCAGCTATCTTATTATCATTTGCAGGGTTTGTAACAAACGGGACAGAATCCTTCACTATGCCCGAAAGACTGGACTGGAATGCTTACCTGGCTATTGAAACAGAAAAAGCTCTTGAAGTTGAAAGCTGGATGAAAAATGATGCATACTTCTATTCCATGGCTAACCTTGTGGTTGAAACAGAAAAACCACTCAAAATGGAAAGCTGGATGAAAAATGAAAATTTATTCAGCTCACTAACTTACCTGGCTATTGAAACAGAAAAAGCTCTTGAAGTTGAAAGCTGGATGCTTGATGAAAGCATTTACAACAGTGAAAGAAAAAACGAAAAATCAGAAAAAATAAAGGATACAAAAAAACCTAAATCAGTCTTAAAAACAGACCCGCAAAAAAGATATGGAACAAGGACATTCTTCCTGATGGAAGTAAAAGACAAGGAACTGAAAATCGAAGAGTGGATGTTTGATCCCCGTTTATGGAACAGCAATTAATTAGAACAGCTATGAAAACAATAAAAGGGCCGGTAATATACCGGCTTTTTTTATGGGGTTTTATACTTGCCGTTAATATCCGTAAGTACTTCGCATCCGGTTGTAGTAACCAAAACAGTATGTTCAAACTGTGCCGATAATTTATTATCCACTGTCCTGGCAGTCCAGCCATCGCTCTGGTCAATAACTGTAGAAGCCCTGCCCTCGTTTATCATAGGTTCAATTGTAAAGATCATGCCGGGTTTCATTTTCTGTCCCTTGTTTCTCCTGGCTGTATGATCAACCTGAGGTGCTTCATGAAATTCCAGGCCGACACCGTGGCCACAGAACTCATAAACAACACTATATCCCTGTGCCTTCGCATAACGGCTGATAACAAAACCGATATTTCCGAAATGGTTTCCCGGATAAACCTGCTTAATTCCCAGATCAAGGCAATGAGAGGTGACATCAATTAATTTTTCAGCTTCCGGAGAAATCTCACCTACCCTGAACATCCTGGATGTATCGCCGTAGTAACCGTCAAGAATCGTAGTAATATCTATATTCACTATATCTCCTTCTCTCAATACAACTTTCTCAGACGGGATCCCGTGACAAACAACTTCATTAGGAGATATACAACTTGCCCTTGGAAATCCATTATATCCTTTGGGTGCAGGTATTGCCTTATTTTCCAATATAAATTCTTCAATTTTATTATCTATATATTCGGTGGAAATCCCGGCTTCTATGAATTGCCCGGCATATTCCAGCGTCCTGGCTGCTAATTTACAACTCTTTCTTATACCTTCAATCTGCTCGTCAGTCTTTATGATAATTCCACTCATGGTCACTATTTAACATTGATATATATAAATGACATTTAAATTTAGCTGATCAAAATCAATAAATTACCAAATTAGTCAAATATTTTATAAATCCTCCCAAACACACTAATATATAATAATGTAAAAACTGGTTAAAAATACAACTTATTGAATAATTTGCTAAGTTTGTTTATCAATATTTAAACAAACTGAATTTATGTGGATTACAGTTTCATTAATTCTCTTTTATCTGTTTTCTCCAGTTCTCATTATATATCTCTGTAACATATCAAATTTTTTAAACCGCCTTGGTGCAGTGGTTCTTGCATATGTCATAGGCTTGCTTATTGGAAACACGGGAATTATACCGGCAGCCAGCCCGGGTTTTACAGAATTGCTCGGGGAACGGATGGTAATACCTGATGATGAACTGCTTCAATACATGGTATCAGGACAAATTACAGAAACTGATCTTGTTGTTAATCAAATTGCATCAGTTCAAAATATTGTTATCACTGTTGCTATTCTCCTGGCAATTCCCTTGTTACTATTTTCGCTTGATCTGCGGAGATGGTTTAAATTTGCAAAAGGTGCTGCACTGTCTCTCGTTCTGGCTCTTGTTTCCCTTCTGATAGCAATAGTATCAGGTAATTTCATGATAGGGAGATCTATAGAAGAATCCTGGAAGATTTCCGGAATGCTGATCGGTGTTTATACCGGGGGCACTGCCAATCTGGCTGCTATCGGAACCGCACTGAAGGTGAACCCGGATATTTTTATTCTGACACACACTTATGATCTCATCATCGGAGCGGTAACCCTGCTTTTCCTGATGACCATTGCACAAAGATTATTTAATTCATTCCTGCCCCGTTTTAAAGATGTACACCGTCCTCCAATGATGAAACAGGTATCAGCTGAGTATAGCCACTTTGAAAATTACGGAAATCTTGTAAAACGAGAGCAAATGCCGAATATATTAAAGTCACTGGGACTGGCCATACTTATTTTGGGAATTGCCGGAGGATTTTCCTTAATTCTGCCTGAATCTGCCCGGGAGGTTACTGTTATATTAAGCATAACGACACTTGGTTTGCTTGCCTCGATTATAAAATCCATTAACAGGATGAACATCAGTTTTGAATTGGGAATGTACCTAATCCTGATATTCTCACTTGGTGTATCATCGATGGCTAACCTGAGAGAAATGTTTCAGATAGAATTCCTTCAGTTATTCCTGTTCGTGCTTTGGGTAATATTCGGATCCATATTTATCCATGTCATCCTGGCAAAAATATTTAAAGTAGATGCTGACACAACAATTATTACCATTACCGCCCTTACCTATTCCCCTCCATTTGTCCCGGCAGTAGCAGGAGCCCTTAAAAACAGGGATGTTATTATTTCGGGTATCACAATAGGTATATTGGGATTTGCCTTTGGAACTTACCTGGGTATTTTTATGGCTGCATTGCTGAAGTAGTTGATATCCAACAGTATGATTAAACCTTATGCGAGTTCCATATTATACCCTTAAAAATAAATAATTTTAATCACATGAAGCACACTAATAAAATATCAATAAAATCTTATTTCATAAACCGCTACGGTGAACTCTCCACATCTTTTATGTTTTATCAAATGCAGGAAATAGCATGGGAACATGCAAACCTTCTGGGTTTCGGATATAATCAGCTCAAGGAGCTCAACCAATTCTGGGTACTTTCAAGGTTGCTTGTTAAAATTGACCGGCGTCCGGTCTGGACAGACAATATCTTACTGGAAACATGGTCAAGGGGCACCGACGGATTTTATGGGTACCGTGATTTTAATTTTGTGGATAATAATGGCAATAATATTATACAGGCCACAAGCAGCTGGCTGGTTTTAGACATAAACACAAAACGTATTATACGACTAAGTCAATTCAAAGAATTCCCTGAATATAGTGAAAGCGTCTTTGGCATCAATCCTTCAAAAGTTAAGCCCCCTCGAACAGATGAAGAATTAAAATTTACCCCGGTACTATTTAACGAAATAGATATTAATCAGCATTTTAACTCAGGCAGGTACCTTGAAAGGATAATCGACAGTTATTCTTTTGACTTTCATAATAAACACAGACTGGAGGAGCTGGAGGTCAATTTTTTAAAGGAAGGCACACCAACAGATTATCTGTCAGTTAAAAAGCAACCAATGGACGGCAGCCATCATCTGTGCAGTGTGGTCCGGGAATCCGACAGGTCTGATCTGATGAGGGCACGGTTAAAATGGCACACTGAATAGGATCTTTTCGCAAAGTCAGCTGATTGCATTGTACATATACCTAAAAATGATTACTCCCGGAATAATTCAATAACTTTTTCTATTTTTTCTTCATCAGACAAATGTCCGCCAATCCAGTGAATTTCGCTGCCTCTTTTTTCCATACCCCTGAACCACGTCATCTGACGCTTGGCAAACTGATGAATTGCTGTCTCCAGCTTATCAAACATCTCCTCATAAGTCAACTCACCTGTCAGATATAAAGTAACATATTTATATTCAAGTCCGTAATAAATAAGCTGATCAGTAGTGAGTCCTGATTTTAACAAATCCCTTACCTCTTTCACCATACCCTCATTAAGTCGTTTTCTAAGCCGCTCAGTTATTCTTTGTCTGCGAGTCTCCCTGTCAAAATGAACGCCAATATTCAAACTATTGATCTTTGGCATTGAAGTTTCCAAATCCAAATTCTCAAGATAATATTTCTCTATTTCTATTGCTCTTATTGTCCTTCGTCTTGTTTCTATATCAGTTATATTATGAAGCCGGGGCTTTAAGTCGCTCAGAATTTCTACAAGCTGCTTTATCGACTTTCCTTCAAGCTCTTTTCTTAATTCTTTATCCGGCGGTACCTGTATAAGTTTATATCCCTTAAGGACAGACTCAAGATATAATCCGCTTCCCCCGCACATAAGCGGGAACTTCCCCCTGGAAAGAATATCGTTAAAAACATCAATAAAATCGGACTGGAATCTGTAAACATTATAATGATTGCCGGGATATTCAATGTCAACCAGGTGAAAAGGAATCTCAACATCATCCACCACATAATCACTGTAATCTTTTCCTGTACCAATATCCATGCCACGGTAAACCTGCCGGGAATCAGCCGAAATTACCTCACCATCCAGTCGTGCTGCCAGAAGAGACGCCAGTCTTGTTTTGCCGGTAGCGGTTGGTCCGAGAATTGTAATAAGGTTGTATTTACTGTTTAACCTCTTCATAATACACTATAAGGTTTCGTAAAAAGTAAAGAGTTGATATATCGCTGAAAAATATAAATTGATATTAAATCAATTACGATATAATTCAAAAAATTCTATTTTCCCGCCTCTCCTGTCCTCCTGAAATAGTGTAATGAATCACCCCACTCTCCGTAACCTATTTCATTGCCTGCCAAGTCTATGCGTGTCTTTAAACAATTATTGCATAAATAAGCGTCCTCATCAAGACAAGGTTTGTCTTCGTAAAGCAAATACTCTTTCCGGTATTCACAGGGTGTAATATTAGGCATAATGACGTTAGCCCCGACAGCAAGGGCTTTCTCCCTGCCCAGCGGATCAATAGCCTGTAATGCAGTGGTAGCAGCGATGTTAATATCAGGCATAAGTAAACGCAATGCAGCAATCATGTTAATAGCCAGCTCAAATCTCTCCTTTTTGCTCATTAACAAATGTCTGTATTCATATAAAGGTGTATGTTCGTGCTCGATATAAGGGCCCATCCCGCACATATCTATGTCAATATCCTTAAAAAACAATAAGTCACCTGCCAGATGATCAAGAGTCTGAAAGGGAAGGCCGATCATAACCCCTGTGCCCGTCTGATACCCGGTTTCTTTCAAATAATGGAGAGCTTTTACCCTTTTCTTAAATGAATGCTTCTGATCATCGGGATGTATTTTGTAGTATAATTCCGGATCTGATGATTCGATTCGCAGCAAATATCTGTGTGCCCCGCTTTCTCTCCATCTGAGATAGGTTTCACGTGTTTGTTCACCGCAGCACAAAGTGATACCAAGTTCGTTATTGGAAAGTTGTTTTATCTTCTTAACCAAAAAATCGACGCGTTTAATAAATGAAGATGATGATAACTCTCCCGACTGTAGCACAATTGAACCATAACGGTTATTCCAGGCAAACCGGCAAAGTTCAAGGATTTCATCATCGGTCATGTTATAGCGCACTACCCTTTCGTTGTCTCTTCTGATACCACAATATAGACAATTCTTGGAACAAATATTGGAAAATTCCACTAATCCCCTGAAATATACCCTTTTGCCTACAACCTCATTTTTTACTCCGGCAGCTTTAATAAGGAAAGATTTTCTTTCATTCCCCTTCAGGCCCAAAAGAAATGCCAGCTCCTCCCTGGTGAATTCATTACTGCTTAAAAGTCTGTCCAAATTCATAATCGCCAAAAATAATCACTTTTTACTTTATTGCGATTAAAAGAACAATAATTATAAAAATCAGATAAAAAGGGGAAAAGGTTTCTTATTTTTGGAAAAAATAATCAGGATGAAACCATCAACCCGCAATGAAACAGACCTGATCGGCAATAAGAAAATACCTTCCGATACTTTATGGGGCATTCATACTCTGAGGGCAGTTGAAAATTTTCCCCTTTCCGGAAGATCTGTGCACCCGGAATTCATTAAAGCTTATGGTGAAGTAAAACTGGCATGCGCACAAATAAACATGCAACTTGGTTTCTGGAAAGATAATCCTCAAAAAGCAAATGCAATAGAAAAGGCATGCTCCGAATTATCACAGGGATTGCTGAACAATGAAATAATAGTTGACGCCCTGCAGGGTGGAGCCGGCACATCAACTAATATGAATGTAAATGAAGTGATCGCCAACCGGGCATTACAAATTTTTAAAAAAAAGACAGGAGATTACCAGACAGTTTCCCCACTCGACGATATTAACCTCCACCAATCCACTAACGACACATACCCCACTGCGCTGAAAGTCGCAGCAATAAGACTGCTGAGATCCCTTGAGCAAAATGTTATGGATCTTCAGGAATCTTTCCAGCAAAAGGAAAAAGAATTTGCTCACATTGTAAAAATTGGCCGCACACAGCTCCAGGATGCTGTACTTACTACCCTGGGAAGGGAAATGAGTGCATATGCCGAAGCTTTCAGCCGTGATCGCTGGCGAATATACAAATGTGAAGAACGCCTGAGAGTCGTTAACCTGGGAGGTACTGCAATAGGGACAGGACTTGGAGCGCCTAAAAAATATATTTTCAGGATTGTTGACCGTCTGCGTGAAAATACAGGTATCGGTCTGGCCCGTAGTGAAAATCTTATTGACGGCACTCAAAATACGGATGTATTTGTGGAGGTTTCAGGAATCCTCAAAGCTTTGGCCTCGAATCTTTATAAAGTAAGCAATGATCTGAGACTCCTTTCAAGCGGTCCTGATTCCGGCATTGGTGAAATTACCCTTCCTGCAAAACAAGCAGGTTCCTCAATCATGCCGGGAAAAGTCAATCCGGTTATACCTGAAGCAGTTGCGCAAGCAGCCTTATTTGCAATGGGAAATGATAGTATTATTACACAGGCATGCAGCAACGGCAATCTTGAACTTAACCAATTCATGCCTCTTATTGCCGCGTCACTTCTTGATAATATTTCAGTATTAAGCAATGCATGTCATATTTTCCGGGAACATTGTATAAACGGAATAAAAGCCAACGAAAACATCTGCAAAAAAAATGTAGAAAATTCCACAGCTATAATTACGGCACTGATCCCGAAAATAGGCTATAAAAATGCTTCAGATATTATCAAGCTTGCCAGGGAAGAAAAAATATCAGTCAGACAGGCAGCATTAAAAACCAAATCACTGACTGAAGAGGAATTCGATAATCTTATTAGTCCGGAAGCTGTATTCAGACTTGGACATTAAACCCTAAATATAAATCTCATATAGCTAATCATCAACTGAAAGATTGGCAGAAACCAACTGAAATTTGTATTTTCGCCCGGTTATTAGAAGAATATGAGAGCACCAAAAACATTTCGTTTACATATAGGGATATTCGGGAGAAGAAATGCCGGAAAATCAAGCATTCTTAACGCGCTGACCCACCAGGATGTTTCCATAGTTTCAGACATAGCCGGTACAACCACTGACCCTGTGGAAAAACCTATGGAACTTTTGCCGTTAGGCCCTGTACTATTTATTGACACTGCCGGAATTGATGACCTGGGGGATCTTGGGGGTAAAAGAGTTGCTAAAACAATGGCTGTTTTTGACAGAACGGACATGGGAATGATTATCAGCAATTTTGCAGATTGGGGAGAATATGAGCATCGAATAACTGAGGAGTTACAAAAACGAGAAATCCCTTTCATTGTTGTTTTTAATAAGATAGATATTTATAAGGAGAACAAAAAAATTACTTCTGAACTTGATGATGCAAAAATCAAATACATTTTCACTTCAGCTACGGAAAATACAGGAATTCTTGATCTGCGCCAGCTTCTGCTTAAAACTGCCCCGTCAGATTTTATAGATCGTCCGGCTATTCTTGCAGATCTTGTAGGCCCCGGCGAGGCAGCCGTTCTTGTAGTTCCGATAGACAAAGAAGCTCCGAAAGGGAGACTTATTCTTCCACAGGTTCAAAGTATTCGCGACCTGCTTGATAATGATTCTTTTTGTGTTGTCGTAAAAGAACGTGAACTTCGCGAAGCTTTGTCAAGATTTAACAAACCGCCCAAACTTGTTGTTACCGATTCACAAGCCTTTCTTAAAGTAACAGCAGATACCCCGCCTGAAATTCCGCTGACGTCATTCTCAATTCTTTTTGCCCGCTTCCAGGGAGATCTGACTGA
Organism: uncultured Prolixibacteraceae bacterium; assembly: GCA_964540755.1. GTDB lineage: Bacteria > Bacteroidota > Bacteroidia > Bacteroidales > Prolixibacteraceae > JAAYJR01. The sequence goes on from CAZIOB010000184.1 coordinate 37,645, forward strand.
AATGGTACGTGGTGCCATGACAATAGATAAATTAAAAACAGGAGATAAAATATTAATAGCCGAAGCCTGTTCCCATCATCCTATTGCCGATGATATTGGCACTGTAAAAATTCCACGTTGGTTAACCCAGTATGTCGGGGGTAAACTTGAGATTGACAGTGTCAGGGGACATGATTTTCCCGCGAATATCTCAGATTATAAACTCATAATCCACTGCGGAGCATGTATGTGGAACCGCCGGGCTATGCTTAGCCGGATATTAAAGGCAAGGCAGGCCGGAGTCCCGATAACCAATTACGGACTAACCATTGCCTATTCACTCGGGATATTTGAGCGTGCACTGCAGCCATTTCCCGCAGCACTTGATGTATTTCTGTCAAATCAATAAATCCTACTTAGTCTGTCTATAAAGTCCGCTGACTGCGTTATGCTTGCCCTCAAAATGGTCATTTACGAATAGTAAACTCACATTTTTCGGGCTTCACAAGCCTTGTCA
>CAZIOB010000185.1:0-37569 GCA_964540755.1 uncultured Prolixibacteraceae bacterium
TTTAATTCATTCTGAACATCGGCCAATTTTGAAAAATATTTATTGTATGTTAATGCATTAAAAAGCAAAAAGAACAAGCCTAAATGTTCAGGTTATTTCGTAACAATGCCTAAGGATAAAAACAATTTTTAAAGGGAATATCTTTGCAGGTAGTGTTATTGTCTTAGCACTTTAGATATTCAGGCTATCTTTGATACAGATACCTGTTAACTAATTATCCTGAAAAATAGTTAATGAAATGTTGAAAAAAATAATCTGTTTTATCAGCCTGTTAATATCACATTCTTATATCTTTAGAGTGATTCTGAAAACAGATAAATAAAAAGTAATGATGAAAAACATTCCGGTTATAACAGTATCGGGTAATTCTCTTGCAGAAACATATGAAAAAGCCCTTATCAATTTATATGAAAACGGGATCCGGTTCAGGACCCAGTATGACAAACCCGGAGATCCGCTCAGCATCGACTGTACGATGAATATGACTGTTTTCAATCCCGAAAGTGATCCTATGATTCACATGGCTTTTCCCGGAGGTATTGAAGACCTGAAAGAGTATGTTATGGAACTGAAAGGATTTAAAGATCATTGGGTGAAAAATATAAATGATGAGAATGATACCCGCTGGGAATATACTTATCATGGGAGACTTAGAAATTATGGGGTTTGGAAAGAGCTTAAGGACGAAGAATCTGTCGAGAGCGGTTTTTTCAGGATTGATCAGATTGAGAAAGTGATCAATAAGCTTTCTGCACAACCATTTACCCGTCAGGCTCAGATGATTACCTGGATGCCCAATCTTGATAATTCATGTTATGACCCACCCTGTCTGCAATCGCTTTGGTACAGAATACTGGAAGATGGGGAAGGGATTTACTGGTTAAACTGTAACATTCGTTTCAGAAGTAACGATGCATGGGGAGCAAGTTTTATGAATATGTTCGGCTTTATTCAGTTTAATAAGGAGATAATTGCCGCGGGTATTGCGGAAAAAACAGGCAGGACAGTAAATCTCGGCAGATTGAACTGGCATGCCGATTCCTATCATATCTATGGTAAGGATATAAAAGCAGCTAAAGAGAGGTTGTTTGACAGACTTGCAGAGATGCCTTTTGAAGAACGTACCATGCTTTTTAATGATCCTTTTATCAGGGATATGTATGATCAGGCTGAGCCGGCTATTTTGAAAAAGATCAGGGAATTTGATGAGAGGCACTGAAACAGTGCATTAAAAGATTTTATTAAATTTTTCTTTGAGAATGTTTTTAACCTCCTCAAGCGGAATTTTTTTTCCCAGTTCTCTGTTGACAGATGTAACATCAAATGCGGAGAATCCGCATGGATTTATATAATTGAAATAACTCATATCAGTGTTTATATTTAATGCAAAACCGTGCATTGTAACATAACGGCTCACACGGACACCGATAGCGCATATTTTCCTGGCCCTTGATGGATTTTCAGCATCTATCCAGACACCTGTAGCGCTTTTTTTTATTTCTCCTTTGAGACCATATTCTGCAATAACATTAATAATGGCGGCCTCCATTTTTTCAATATATTCACGAACCCCCAGGTTATAAAATTCAAGATCGATTATGGGATATCCGACTATTTGTCCCGGACCATGATAAGTTATATCACCACCACGATTAATTTTATAATAGGTTGCGTCGATTTTTTTTAAAAAATCAGAATTTGCGAGGAGGTTTTTTTCATCTCCGCTTTTTCCCAGAGTGTAAACATGAGGATGCTCTACTAATATAAAATGATTTATATCAGACGGCCTTCCGTGAGATCTTTTATCTGATATCACCTCAGACAGTAATTCTTCCTGTAAATCCCAGCATTTTTTGTAATCTGTCAGCCCCAAATCCTTATAATTAAAATTTGCCACTATTAACTGTTTGATTAATTAATTTTTGACATTAAGATAATATCCTGAAAATCAGAATGATCATTTTTATATTCAATATTTTTCCAATAGCCGTTCACTACCCGGTCTATTCGAAGCCTGTTGTTTTTTATGATATCAAAGATATTTTTTTCCCGGAAAGCAATATTGGCGCACTTTACATTTTTGTTCATCAGCCTGTGGCCACCTTCTTTATAAGGGAAACGGAATGCACTGTTTTCTGAGATATGCTTTTCTTCAGTTTGATTATACAGGAAAAAAGTGGCCAGACATTTTCCTCCGGGCTTTAAAACACGGTATATTTCAGAGAGATAATTAAATATTTCAGAAGGGCGCATATGAGTGAAAACAGAGAATAGGAATACAATATCGAATTTATTGTCAGGGTAGGGAAACTTGTAACTATCAGCTTTTAGTCTGGCGTTATTATACAAATCATTATTAAGAGGCACATAATTAAAATTAAAATTCGGGTATGCGGGACTTATATTTGTAATGCACCATCTGACTCCTTTTTCCACAACATCAAAACCTTCATAAACAGCATTTTTATTAAGATATTTAGTCAGGGCTGCCGCCGTTCTCCCTATTCCCGAGCCCACATCCAGAACAGTGTCATCAGGATTAAGATTAACCAGTTCTTTCAAAAGAAAAAGATGATGCTCTCCCTGAGCGGTAAAATCCCCCGAGCCTACGTAAATATCTCCTTTGGCAGGTTCCAGTTTGTTTTTTGTCCCTGTGATATTTTGGAAAAGATCATAAGGAAAGTAATATATTTTTCTGGATAATAACCGTATTCCGGGAGATAGCATATAATATATACCTCGAAGATGCATGATGAATCTTATTTATGTTTATGCATTTACATGCTCTTCTGCTCTGTATGAGCTTCTTACAAGAGGTGAACTTTCTACAAAAGAGAAGCCTTTCCGGAGCCCGATTTCCTTGTATTCTGCAAATTTTTCAGGTTTTATGTATTCTTTTACCGGCAGATGGTTCACCGAAGGCGCCAGATACTGGCCTATAGTTAATATTTTACAACCTGCTTTGCGCAGGTCGTCCATAGTTCTGAGAATCTCTTCATAAGTTTCACCAAGCCCCAGCATTATTCCTGATTTGGCAATTTTCTCATTTCGGGCAATGAAATTAATCACGTCAAGACTCCGGCGATATTTGGCAGCGGACCTGATGAAGGGTGTGAGTCGCTCAACTGTCTCCAGATTATGAGAAATCACATCCGGCCCGGCCTCGATAACCTTCCTGATCAATTCTTTTTCTCCACTGAAATCAGGTATAAGAACTTCCATTTTAATTCCGGGATTGACTCTCTTAACTTCCTTAATTGTGCGTGCCCATATCCCTGCTCCCTGATCTTCAAGATCATCGCGGTCAACCGACGTAATTACGCAATGTTTAAGTCCCATTATTTTTACTGACTCAGCAACTTTTTCAGGTTCTTTTTCATCAGGGGGCAGGGGCTGACCTGATTTTACGCCACAAAATTTACAATGCCTTGTACAGATATCCCCAAGTATCATAAATGTTGCAGTGCCCCGGTTCCAGCATTCTCCTATATTAGGACAATTTCCACTTGTACAAATAGTATGGAGGCTGTATTTATCGACGAGATTTTTTATTTTTGAGTAATTTTCCCCCTTGGGCATTTTCATCTTCAACCACCGGGGCAATCGTTGCCTCCCTTTCAATTCCTGAGACATAATTCAATAATTTTTGTAAAGATAATCCGAATTGTTTAAATTAAAAAACAGCAAAAAAATGACAGTTTGATTTTCAGTGTTATTTTTGTATTATGGTAAAAGAATACATCAAATATATTTTGTTGCCGGTCTTGCTGGTGATTATTATTAATACAGTCGCTGCCCAGAACCGGCAAAAGGAGGTACAGACTAATTCCAGACTGGCTGTTTCTTATTATAATGCTAAGGATTATGAGAAAGCAGCCCCTCTTTTATTGAAGGTTTATAATTTATCCAGGAACATCTATTATTTCAGGTTGCATATTTTTTCGCTGGTAGAGCTGAGGCGTTATGATGAAGCGGAAGAACGAATCCGGCAGGAGATTGAAAAACAGTCTGACCCGGATGCACGACTGTTAATTCATTGGGGTTATTTATTGAAAGTCCGGAATCATGATAAGGAGGCAGAAGCTAAATTTGAAGAAGCAATAAAACAGATTGCTCCAAACAAGGGAAGCTATTTGTTAGCTGCTAATTCCTTTCTTCACTTCAGGGAATATGAGTGGGCTAAAAAAGTCTATTTACAAGGACGTGACCTTCTTTCAAATGAGGACTTCAGTCTGGAGCTTGCAAGGATATATATGTATCTGCGTGATTATGAAAATATGATGGAGGAATATCTCAGTCTTCTCAGGCAAGATGAAAAAATGCTTCAGCGCATTGAGAGCAGTCTGTCCTATGCATTACGACTTGATTTGGATAATGATCTTCGTGATCTTCTCCGGGCGCAGGTCCTTAAGCGTATCCAGGCTGAACCCGGAATAATCGGATACAACAGGCTTTTAATATGGTTCCTGCTTCAGGAAAACCAGTTTCCCGGCGCTTTGCGGCAATCCATAGCCCTTGACCGGCGGACCGGCAATGAGGATGCACAAATATTTCATCTTGGTAATCTGGCAATTAATAATAAAATGTATTCGGTTGCCAGGCAGGCCTTCGGATATTTACTTGAAAAAGGAAGCAGCAATCCCTTTTATGAACAGGCATTTGTTCGTAATGTTCATGCGGCATATCTTGAATATACAACTGAGGAACAAAAGGATAAGGCCGGATATAATGAACTTGCGGATCAGTTTGAAAAAGGACTTGACATTATTGGTTATAGTCCGGTTGCATTAGATATGATCCGGGAATACAGTCATTTGCTGGCTTTTTATATGGATGATCCCGACAGAGCTATTGAGGTATTAAATAAAGGCCTTGCAATTCCCCGTCTGAAGCCTGAAGAATCAGGGATACTCAAAACAGAAATGGCTGATATTTATGTTTATGCCGGTGATCAATGGGAGGCTGTATTATTATATTCCCGGATTATTGAAGAAAATAAGAATAATTCTTTAGGAGATGAAGTTAAATTGAAAAAGGCCAGGCTCGGATATTATATGGGAAATTTTGAATGGGCCAAGGCCCAGCTGGATGTACTGAAAGCCAGTACATCCAAACTGACAGCCAATGATGCTCTGGATCTTTCCATGATGATTGGCAGTAATCTTAATCTTGATACAACGGCTGTCCCTCTGAGGATGTTTGCCCGTGCCGACCTGCTTTTTTTCAGGAACAATGATTCTCTTGCCCTGGCAACTCTTGATAGTTTGTCTGAAATGTATCCCTACCATTCACTTATTGACGATATTTTATTCCGAAAGTCAAAAATAGAGATGAACAATAATAATTATTCACTGGCAGCTGATTATCTGGAAAGGATCAGAAGAGATTTCCCTTATGAGATGTTAGCAGATGATGCTCTTTTTATGCTGGCTGAATTATATAACTATCAACTTGATGAAAAGCAAAAGGCAAAAGAATTATACAGAGAAATGCTTACAATCTATCCAGGAAGTATATTTGTTGAGGAGTCAAGAGAAAAATTCCGTGAGTTGAGGGAGATATATCCGGATGGAGTCCCGGACGAGGAAGAAAAATTTTTTAATGAAGGAATACTGCCGGATGAATTCAACTGACAAATCTTACCTTTTTGCCTGCCTGGCTGTCCTGTGCTGGTCAACTGTTGCCACAGCCTTTAAAATATCTCTGCGTAATCTGGATTTTATCCAGCTTATATATGTTGCTTCAATTGTTACCGTAGTTATTCTTTTCGTTTTTCTGCTGATTAATGGAAAGATCAATAATATTTTCAGGCAAACAGTACGTCAATATATTTATTCCGTTTTTCTGGGTGCATTGAATCCTATGTTATATTATCTGGTTTTGTTCAAGGCATATTCATTGCTTCCTGCGCAGGTAGCCCAGCCTCTTAATATGGTCTGGCCCATAGTCCTTGCTTTGCTTTCGGTACCCTTATTAGGACAAAAAATTGGTTTTTTAAGTATAGCTGCTCTTTTCGTGAGTTTTGCAGGTGTGGTAATTATTTCTTCCCAGGGAGATCTGACCGGTTATAAAAATACAAATATTGCAGGGGTGATGCTCGCCCTGGGCAGTTCAGTAATCTGGTCACTTTACTGGATATTGAATGTAAGGGATAAAAGGGATGAGATAGTTAAGCTTTTTTTAAATTTTTTCTTCGGATTAATATTTTTATCACTGTGTATGATCTTTTTTTCGGATTTCCGGATTAATACAGGAACAGGTTTTTACGCAGCAATTTATGTGGGTATTTTTGAAGCTGGCATCGTTTATGTTTTTTGGATGAAAGCATTGCAGCTGAGTAAAAATAATGCGCGGATTGGCAACATCATTTTTCTTTCTCCCTTCATTTCACTTATTTTTATCAGGTTTATCCTTAAAGAAACATTATTCATTACTACCTTTATAGGACTGATTTTTATTGTTACAGGTATCTTCCTGCAACAATTTGATAAAAAAAGCCGGGAAATCAGATGAATCAAATATGATTTGCATCATTAAAAATTTCATAAGAGAGAATGAATCAGAATTTAAGCGGTTGCATGGGTTTTCAAATTTTTAATTTATTTATAGGCAATTATAAAATTTTTTACAGGTGAGTGATAAACCATTAAAAATATTAGGGATAGATCCCGGCACTACCGTAACCGGTTACGGCATGGTGGAAATTATAAATAACCGGCCTGTAATTTTAAATATGGGGACTCTTGTTCCCGGCAGATATGCTAATCATTACCAGAGACTGAAACATCTCCATGAGAGGTCTTTGCATATTATTGAGCATTATAGGCCTGATGTGATGGCCATAGAAGCACCCTTTTACGGAAAAAACGTTCAGTCAATGCTGAAACTGGGACGCGGCCAGGGAGTTATCATGGCTGCTGCCCTCCACTATTCAGTCCCTATTCATGAATATGCCCCTCTGTTGGTAAAGCAGGCAATTACCGGCATGGGTGCTGCCTCAAAACAGCAGGTGGCTTATTTTCTTCAAAAAGTTTATAATCTGACTGACCTGGATAAAGGACTGGATGCAAGTGATGCAGTTGCTGTAGCTATCTGTCATTTTATTCAACAGGGAAAGCTGAAGAAATCTCCGGAGTATAAAGGATGGAAAGATTTTATAAGCAAAAATCCCGGTCGTATAAAATGATGATGTCAGGAGGCACAAAACAGGATTAATAAGCTAAAAAGTTAATCCATACATTTCTTAAACAATTTTTTATGCTATCTTTGCGCCACATTTTTCAAAATTAAAAAAAGAGAATATGCCGGTAAAAATGAGATTAGCGCGGCATGGCCGCAAACGTTATGCTTACTATCACATTGTGATAGCAGATAGCAGGGCGCCACGGGATGGCAGGTACATTGAACGGATTGGCATGTATAATCCGAATACAAATCCTGCTACAATAGATCTCGATTTTGATAAGGCTTACGACTGGCTTACAAAAGGCGCCCAACCAACTGACACTGTAAGATCAATTTTGTCTTACAAAGGAGTACTCTACAAAAAACACCTGATGGGTGGAGTGCAAAAAGGAGCTTTTAATGAGGAGGAAGCTGAGAGACGATTGGAAAAATGGCTTAATGAAAAAGAAGCGAAAATTCAGGCTAAGAAGGAAAGCATCATAGGTGAGGATAGCGTTACAGCCAAAAAGCTTCTAGAAGCGGAGACAAGGAAGAAAGAAGAAAAGGCTGCTGCTATTGCCGCCAAAAATGCTGAATTAGCAGAAGAAGCGAAAACAGCTGCTCAGGAAGAAACAGCCACTGAATCCGCCCCTGGTGAAAATGATGTTGCTGATACTGAAAAGGAAGTTGTTGATGTACCTCCCAGGAAAGAGACTACAGATGAAGGTAGTGAAGAAAAGGCTCTAAAAGATGAAGAAAGCAAGGCCACAGCTGAAGGCGGAAGTGATAATTCCGAAGATAAGGCCGGAGAATCCTCAGAACGGGAGGGAAATGAAGAATCAGAAGAGAAGAAATAATTCTTTGCATAAACGAAGAATACTTTTAGAAAAATTCATAAAAATGAGAAGCCACATGACAATTGATCCTGTGGCTTTTTATCTTTATATGGATTGATGATTTAACTATCTTTGCTTTAATATGGAAACAATACCAAAAGAAAACTGTGTTAAGGTAGGATTTATAAGGAAAACCCATGGTGTGAGAGGTGAACTGATCCTTGAGTCTGAAAGAAATTTCCGCGATTCAATATCACGGGCAGAAAGATTTTTTGTTGAAATATCAGGATTGCTGGTTCCTTTTTTCATCTCAGGTGAGGGATTAAGGTTTAGTACTGATAATACGGCGATTGTGAGTTTTGAATGGATTGAAAATGAACGGGTTGCTCATCGCCTGAACGGGAAGTCAGTATATCTTTTTAAAAATGAAATTACAGAAGAGCCTTCCGGAGAGCTTATGTATATTTTGCCAGGTTACATGCTGGTTGATGAGAATTCAGGTGAGGCTGGGATTATTTCCAGGGTAGATGATTTTTCAGATAACATTGTTTTGTCGGTCATAAGGGGGGAACATGAGATCCTGGTTCCCTTTAATGAAGATATCATGATATCGGTTGACCATAAAAAAAAGATCCTGATATTAAATTTACCTGAAGGAATATTAAAATGATTTGCAACTTTCAGGGATTTTGTTCGTCATTATAATATAGATATTTCCTGTTCCGGTAAAGATATAAAACACTGAAGTTATTATTTTCTGATAATCTCTATATGTCCGTCCGGCCATAGTTTAATTATACCCGAAGGTTTTGCAGGCATAATATCATTTTGTCTGTATTCAACTATATAGTCAACCTGATCCTTTATTTCCTGTGATATTTTATCAAAAAATGCCGGTGTTTTTTTCCCGCTGATATTTGCAGAAGTAGAGACTACCGGTCTGCGGAATCGTTGTAACAGACGGGTTGTGAATTCCTCTTTTGTGAATCGTATTCCTATGCTTCCATCTTCAGCTAATAAATTGGAAGCCAGATTTTTTGCTTTGGGATAAATTACTGTCAGGGGGGTATTGCTTATTTCAACCAGGTCCCAGGCAATTTCGGGGACATCCTCTATATAACGGTCAAGTAAAGCAGGGTTTTCCATTAAAATTATCATACTTTTCGAGTCGTCACGCCTCTTAATGCGGTAGATACGATCCACTGCCAGAGGATTGACAGCATCACAGCCAAGGCCCCAGACAGTGTCGGTGGGATAAAGGATTACTCCGCCATTCTTTAGTACTTCTACTGCTTTATTAATATCATTCTGCATAATGATCAGTTATAATTTTACTGTAGAGGGAAATTAATTTACCTGCATATATTTCCGGATGGAAAAGTTGCGCCCGTTCATAACCTTTTTTGATAAGTTCTTTTTTTGCATCGTCATTCTGTAATAAAAGCGCTATTTTGTTACCAGCCTCATTTTCATCAAAGGGGTTGCATAATACTGCAGCTCCGCCTGCAGTTTCAGGAAGACATGAGGTTTTTGAAGTTATAACCGGACAGCCACATGCCATTGCTTCGATCACGGGCAACCCGAATCCTTCAGATATGGATATATAAACTGATAAAGAAGCGCTTTGATAAAGTCCTGCCAGATCTTTTTCCGGCAGGCCCTGTAAAAATATTACCTGTGATCCCATACCCTGCTCTGTAATATATTGATTTATCCGGGAAACATAAGGAGTATGCCGGCCTACAAAAACCAGGGGAGTGTTAATATTGGCAGATTTTAATGCCTTTAGAAGGGTAAGCTGATTTTTTCTGATTTCAAGAGTTCCGACGCATAAAATAAATTTTTCCGGCACACCGTATTTTTTTAAAATATCCGATGTATCCTGTTTAATAAAAAAAACAGAAGAGACAGGCTGATAGATCACTTCGATCTTATCAGGCGGTATATGAAAAAACGCTTCAATATCAGTTTTGGTCTGCCGGCTGATCGCAATGATTTTGTCAGCTGCATTACAGGAATATTTTACTTTTTTGAAAAATATATGTTTATCAATGGTGTTATAAAATTTGGGGTACCTCATGAATATCAGGTCATGGATCGTAACAACCGACGGGATGCCTGTCCGGTTAATACCTTTAGGCAGTTCGTTGCTTAATCCGTGGAAGATATCCAGCTGTTTACGTTTAATACGATTTTTCAGAAAAATAACACGCCATAATGATTTAAGTTTATTTGGGATAAATTTTTTAGGCAGTACTGTTTCAAAGTAAGTTGAATTTTCAAATAATGAATAATTAACTTCCGGAGTAAAAAGAATATAGCTATTTCCCGGGAAATATTTTTTTAAAGAGTTTAAGGTATTGCGACTATAAACTCCTAATCCGGAGGGATTTAAAAAAGCTCTTTTTGCATCGAAGCCAATTCTCACAAATTAAAAACTTTATGATTAAAAAATATGTAAGCAAAAATAGTTTAAGAACTCGCCCAGGCAGTATATTCTCCAAACAGTTTTTCAAGAAAAATTCATATTCGTTTGAAATGGATTAATAAATCAAACTTCAAAATTTTCCAATTCATTGAAATTAAGGGTCGCAAAATAGTCCTCTATAGTTTCGGGCCGGCGGATCCGGACAACCTCGCCGCTCTCCCTCAACAAAAGCTCGGCTGATCTGAGTTTACCGTTGTAATTGAATCCCATGGCATGACCGTGAGCTCCGGTATCGTGTATAACTACAATATCACCGGGTTCCAGTTCCGGCAACATTCTGTCAATTGCAAATTTATCATTGTTTTCGCACAGTGACCCGGTAACATCATATTTTGTATCATGTTTCTCATACTCCTTGCCTGCGACAGTAATATGATGATAAGCTCCATAAATTCCGGGCCTCATAAGGTTTGCCATACTTGCATCCAGGCCTGCAAACTGTTTATATGTCTTTTTTATATGAAGCACTTTGGAAACAAGATATCCGTATGGCCCTGTAATAGCTCTTCCCGATTCGAAGAAAATTTTAAGCGGTGCTAAACCGTTGCCTTCGATTTTTTCTTTATAGAGTTTCTTAATCCCCTTGCTTACAATGTTCATATCAACTGCTTTCTCTTCGGGTTTATAAGGAATGCCAATACCTCCGCCCAGATTGGCAAAGTTAATGCGAACACCTGCTTTTTGGGATGCTTCGGCGATAAGATTAAAAAGAATTTCTGCCGTTTCAATAAAATAATAAGGGTCCAGTTCATTTGAGGCAACCATTGTATGTACACCAAACTCCTTTGCACCCTTGCTTTTTAATAATTTGTATCCTTCGATGATCTGTTTGTGTGTAAAACCGTATTTGGCTTCTTCGGGATGCCCGATGATCAGGTTTCCTGTTTTCAGATCTCCCGGATTGTATCGCATACATATTGTTTCTGGAATGCCGACATTTTTTTCCAGGTATTCAATATGAGAAAAATCATCGAGATTTATTATAGCGCCGAGATCTTTTGCTTTCCGAAATTCTTCAACCGGTGTATCATTAGAAGTAAGCATTATTTCCTGTCCTTTCATACCTACTTTTCGGGCAAGCTCGAGTTCCGTTTCCGAACTACAGTCAATACCAAAGCCCTCCTCCCGGAGAATTTTCATTATAAAAGGATTTGGAGTCGCCTTAATGGCAAAATATTCTTTAAAGCCATCGTTCCAATCAAATGAATTTTTAAATTTTCTGGCATTATCCCGGATGGCCTTTTCATCATAGATATGAAAAGGCGTTGGATAATTATTTATAATTTCTTTAAGTTTTTCTAATGTAAATGGCAGATTTTTATTTGTCATAATAGCTCTGATAAATAATTCTTTACAAAAGTATAATTAAATTATTATATTTTGGAATTGATCTAAATAGAGAGCTGAATTCTTAGTATTCAATTAAAGCAGGCTTTATTTTAAATTAAGATCATCAACCAGTTCTCCGCTAATTTGTCCGCTGGCGATCTCCCTGACCGGCCCTGTCATTCTTATATTCCAGTCGGAGCTTAATTCAATTTTCAGATCTCCTCCTTTCATTTTTATATTGAGATCAGGCCCGGCAAGCCCTTTTTTTACCAATACCGCGGCAACAGCGCATGAGGAGCTGCCTGATGCCAGGGTCCAGCCTGCCCCGCGTTCCCATATCATGATCTCCGCCTCCCGGGAAGATATTATTTTTGCGAATTGTACATTTATCCTGTTTGGAAACATCGGATTTGTCTCTATTTGAGGGCCAAATGTTTTTACTTCATTTTCGTTAAGGTTATCTGTTATTATAACACAATGTGGATTTCCGACAGATACACATGAAATTTTGTAGTCCCTGTATTCAAGATGAAGGGTTTCATCCATACATTCAGGATTAGTGCATAATACCGGGATAGCTTCTGATGCGAATTCTGCCACTCCCATATCCACCTTTACAGCCCGGGCCTTCCCGTTTTTCTTATCTATGACTTCGGCCTGTACCACTCCCCCGGTGGTTTCAATAGTAAAAACTGATGATCCGGTAAACTTATAATCATACAGGTATTTAGCAAAAATACGGAGCCCGTTACCGCTTTTTTCTGCCTCCGAACCATCGGGATTAAATATCCGCAATCCGAATGAAGCTTTGGAGCCTGGCACTTTTAAAAGAATTCCGTCAGAACCAATACCAAAATGGACATCACAAATCTTACGGACTGATTTTTCGTTTATTTCAAAGCTGATTTCATCATGGTTTAATACAATGTAATCATTTCCCAGTCCGTGTGATTTTACAAAGAAATTTTGCATACTAACAATTTTCAGGTAATACAAAAATAACATTTTAAAAAGTGAATCTGTCACGGGGAATATATTTTTCATAAAATCCGGAGGATAGTTAATTTATCCCGGAGAATAAAATATAGATATTTATATTACGGTGTGATGTATTAATACGAAGTTTACATTATGATGAAGTTAGTTTCAAAGGACTGAAAATCATATTCAAATTTATACCTTTGTCAGGTTGAGCAGCTTAAGATCAATTAATAAAACAATAAATAGTATGGTAAAAATCAACGAGAATTACATGAAACTTCAGGCGGGATATTTATTCCCGGAAATAAGCAGAAGAGTGAATGAATATATCCTTTCCAATCCTGGTAAAAGGATAATAAAAATGGGTATCGGTGATGTGACACAGCCGTTGGTTCCCGCTGTTGTGGAAGCTTTTCATGAGGGAGTTGATGAAATGGCAAAAGCTGAATCATTTAAAGGGTATGGCCCGGAACAGGGATATCCCTTCCTGCGCGAAGTTATTGCTAAAAATGATTATCAGGAGAGGGATATTGATATTTCAGCAGATGATATTTTTATTTCTGACGGATCAAAATGTGATACAGGCAATATCCAGGAAATATTCAGCCATGACAATAAAATTGCCATTTGTGATCCTGTTTATCCTGTTTATAATGATACTACCGTGATGTCGGGAAAAACCGGGTTACGGAAATCTAATGGTTATTATGAAGGGATCATCTATATGCCCTGCACTGAGGAAAACGGTTTTACACCTGATTTACCTGAAGAAAAACCCGATCTGATTTTTTTGTGTTATCCTAATAACCCGACGGGGGCAGTAGCTACAAATATAGAGTTGAAGAGATGGGTTGACTATGCCTCAGAAAATAATAGTATTATTCTATATGATGCTGCATATGAAGCTTTTATCACACAGGAGGATATACCTCATTCTATTTACGAGATAGAAGGGGCTAAAAAAGTGGCCATTGAATTTCGCAGTTTTTCAAAAACTGCTGGATTCACAGGAACACGGTGTGCATTTACAGTGGTTCCCCGCGAACTGGAAGCTTATGATAATAATGGGAGCCCGCATCCTGTCAAGCCGCTATGGAACCGTCGCCAGTCCACTAAATTTAACGGGGTTTCATATCCGGTACAAAAGGCTGCGGCGGCTGTTTACTCTGAAAGAGGCAAAAAAGAAGTAGCTGAGGTAATCAGTTATTATATGGAAAATGCCCGTATAATGAAACAGAGTCTTGCCGATGCAGGTTATAAAGTTTTCGGAGGTGTAAATGCTCCTTACATATGGCTCAAATCAAAAGACGGAACGGATTCATGGGCACTGTTCGATAAGATGTTAAAGGAAGCGAATATTGTTGGAACGCCGGGGTCAGGATTCGGGCCTTCAGGCGAGGGTTACTTCCGCTTTTCAGCTTTTGCTGACCGTGAAAATGTACTTGAGGCAATGGAACGGATCAGGAATCTTACATAGAGTCTGTTTATTAAGTCTGGCGACTAAATCTAAAACATTCATTTACAATTAGTAAACTGAACATTACAGAATACGACCGGCTTGCCCGGATGGTTTGTTCAGCACTGCATTGTTATGGAACTTTCTGATCCGGTTTATGCGTATTGCAGGGGTAATAATATGGCTCTGGTTATTCTCTTTCCTCAACTACGGATTTTTCCCGGACTTTGCTTCCCGGGTAAACCTTCAGGGCTTCTTCAAGAATTTTAATGCTGACAGCCAGATCTTCCCTTTTGAGCACGTATGCTATCCTGACCTCATCAGTGCCTTTATCCGGCAATGTGTAAAATCCTGAGGCAGGAGCCAGGAAGATAGTCTGTTTTTCATATTCAAAATCTGACAGCAGCCACTCACAGAATTTGTCGGTATTATCCACAGGTAATCGTGCAACCGTATAAAATGCACCCATCGGGATTGGCGAGTAAACGCCTTCAATACGGTTCAGACCATCGATCAGGAATTTCCGGCGGTTGACATATTCATTATAGTTTTTTAACATGTATTCCTCGTCTGCTTCAAGTGAAGCTTCAGCAGCAATTTGTCCTATTAACGGTGGACTTAAACGTGCCTGGCAAAATTTAAGAACGTTACGTTTTACTTCTTTGTTTTTAGTTATAAGAGCGCCTATCCTGAGCCCGCATTCACTGTAACGTTTGGAAACAGAATCTATCAATACTACATTTTGCTCAATTCCATGCAGATGAAAAGCTGAAATATATGGTGATCCTGTGTAGCAGAATTCCCGGTACACTTCATCTGAAAACAAGTAAAGGTCATATTTTTTAACAAGATCACGGATCTTGTTCATCTCTTCACGGGTATAGAGGTAACCTGTCGGATTATTAGGATTGCAGATCATAATGCCCTTTGTCCTGGGAGTTATGAGTTTTTCGAATTCTTCGACCGGTGGAAGGGCAAAACCATCATCAATGTTGGCTGCGATAGATTTAATAACAGCTCCTGCAACAATTGCAAAAGCTTCATAATTAGCATATGCCGGTTCGGGAACAATTATTTCATCCCCGGGGTCAAGACAGCTCATAAATGCAAAAGTCACTGCTTCACTGCCTCCGGAAGTGATAATAATGTCATTTACATTAACATCGATTTTAAATTTGGCATAATATTTTACGAGTTTCTCCCTGTAAGAATAAATTCCTTCACTTGGAGAATATTCCAGAACCTTTCTGTCTATCGACCGTATCGCTTCAAGCGCCTGCGGCGGAGTTGGCAAATCAGGTTGCCCTATGTTCAGATGATATACTTTTATTCCTCTTTTTTTTGCTCTTTCGGCCAGAGGAGATAATTTTCTAATTGGCGAATCGGGCATTGCCCTTCCTCTGAATGATACTTCCGGCATTGTACAATAATTTAAAAGAAAGCAAATATACAAGTATCAGTCTGAAAACAATAAATATTTATATTTTTCATTTAGCTGTTTTATGAAAAAATTAATTTCCCGGTAATTATCGAAGATATTTTTACTGACACTTTTTTTAAAATGGTGGTTAATATCATTATTTTTATAATAGTTTTTAATGTATTTTGAAAATCTAAAAATATATTATAATGATTATAGGAATACCTAAGGAAGTAATGCCGGGCGAGAACCGGGTAGCAGCCATACCTGAAACGGTAAAAAAAATGGTTGACAGCAGGGCAGAAGTGTTAATACAGAAGGAAGCAGGGGCAGGCTCTCATTATTATGATGGTGATTATAAAGAAGCCGGAGCTAAAATTACTTTTGACCCGGAAGAAATTTTCAATAAATCTGATGTGATTCTGAAAGTGAAAGAACCACAGTTTAATAGTAATAAAAACAGGCATGAATTGGACATGATGCATCCGGGGCAATATTTAATTTCTTTTCTTCATCCTGCTGCCCCTGATAATCATAAGTTAATAAAAGAAATGGCAGCTAAAGGTGTAATCGGCCTGACTCTCGACGGAGTGCCGCGAATAAGCCGGGCACAGCCAATGGACGCCTTGTCTTCTATGAGTGCATGTGCAGGGTATAAAGGCATGATCATGGGAATTAATAACCTGAGTAAATTTATGCCATTTGTCACCAGTGCGGTTGGAAGGCTTAAACCTGCAACTGTTTTTGTAATCGGCACGGGTGTAGCCGGCCTCAGGGCTATATCTACCGCAAAGGGACTGGGAGCCACTGTTTACTCAGCAGATATTCGTGCGGAAGCAAATAAAAATGCCCAATCACTTGGCGCTGTTATAGTGGATACAGGGGTACCCGAAGAGATCACTCTTAGCCCCGATGGCAAACATGCTGTTCAATTGCCGGAAAAATGGTTAAATATAGAACGTGAACATATACAGGAAACTGTATCAAAAGCGGACATTGTAGCTTGTTCTGCCTTGATCCAGGGAAAAGTAGCACCTATCCTGATAACGGAAGAAATGGTAAAATCAATGCAGCCGGGGAGTTGTATTGTTGATATTTCAATAGATCAGGGAGGAAATTGTGAAATAACAACACCGGGTGTTGTCGATAATAAATATGGAATTATCATTCATGGTATAAAGAATATACCGGGATTGTTATCTGCCAGTTCAACATTAATGTTCTCAAGAAATATTTATAATCTTCTGAGTTATTTAATAAAGGATGGCAGGATAAACCTTGATATGTCTGATGAAATAACTTCATCAATTGTAGTTACAAAGGATGGTGCTATACTCCATGAAGGCACTCTGGAAGCAATGGGTTTAAGATAAATGTGATGATGCATTCTCTTTTTTTGTTCTGGTAATTTGTTTAAATTTTTATTGTAGCTATTAATAATATGGTATGGAATTAATTCAATATATTTTATTAGGAATTTTTGTATTAGCGGCAATGATAGGATATAAGCTAATCAATAAGGTTCCAAAAAGTTTACACACACCTTTGATGTCAGGCATGAATGCCCTTTCGGGAGTTACTATAATCGGTGCATTACTGGCAACGGCAGCTGCCCTGGAAAGCAATAATCCCGTCATTGAATCTGTTTTTGGCAGTTTAGCCATAATACTTGCAATGATTAATGTAGCTGGTGGTTTTGCAGTGACCCACCGGATGTTAAAAATGTTTGTAAAAAAGAGGGATGATAAAAATAATGATAACAGGTAAGGGATTATGTCATTAAGTATTTCGACAGAAAATCTAATTTCGGAACCGGCATATTATGTTATATGTGGCATTTTGGCTTTGGCAGTCTTGTGGGGCATCCATTTAATGAGCAAGGTGGAAAATGCTCATATAGGGAATAAAATCAGCGCATTGGCAATTGCCCTTGGTATAATTATTACCCTTATTAAGAAAGACATTATGCCGGTATGGATTATTTATCCAGGAATGGTTGCCGGCGCTGTAACCGGATTAATACTGGCAAAGAAAGTTAAAATAATAGAAATGCCGGAGTTGGTAGCCCTATTGAATGGAACCGGAGGTGCAGCGTCAGCTATAGTAGCCTCCTTTTCTTACATTTCATTACATCACGGGCATGATTTGTTCGGAAGGACTACCGCTCTGCTTGGTGTTGTCATCGGGACGGTCACTTTATTTGGAAGTTTTGTTGCAGCAGGCAAGCTCCATAAAGTAATAGATCAGAAACCGGTTATTTTTCCTTTTCACAAAAGTTTGGCAGGCGTTATATTGTCCGGTATAATTTTTCTGGTTGTACTGGGAGGATTTTTTGATTTTGATTCATCCGGGGCGCTGTTAGCAGCATTGATAGTGTTATCATCTGTTTCCGGCATAATTTTATCTGTCCGCGTCGGTGGCGCTGATATGCCAATAACTATTTCATTTTTAAACAGTCTTAGTGGAGTTGCAGCTGCTGTCGCCGGATTTTCAGTAAAGGATGTATTGCTTGTATCTGTGGGAGGTATTGTTGGCGCATCAGGCTTGTTTTTGACACAAATAATGTGCAGAGCCATGAACAGGAGACTCTATGATATTTTGTCAGGCAAAACAACTTCGCATAAAAAGGGTAATAGTGAAAAGTTAATTAACAATCATTCTCTGAAGCAAATTAAAACTATAAACCCGGTGTCTCTTTTAAAGAGTGCAAAAAAAGTAATTATTGTCCCCGGGTATGGCATGGCGCTTGCGCAGGCCCAGCATCTTGTGAAAGAGTTGGCAGACAAACTGGTTGAAAATGGTGCTGTTGTGAAATATGCTGTTCATCCGGTTGCCGGGCGTATGCCGGGCCATATGGATGTTTTGTTGATTGAGGCGGGCGTGCCTTTTGATGATGTATATGAGATGGATGATATTAATGAAGAATTTAAGGAATCAGATCTGACAATAGTCGTTGGTGCCAATGATGTAATAAACCCTTCAGCCCGGGATGCGGAGGGGACACCAATTTATGACATGCCAATACTTAACGTTGACCAGTGCAGTAATATATTGATCTTTAATTATGACTTGCAGCCTGGTTATTCAGGTGTTGAGAACCCTCTCTATTCAAGGACAGATGGAATTACCATAATCCAGGGAGATGCCTCGGTTACGCTGGCAGAGGTTTTAAAACAATTATAGCTGTCCCGACAGGTATAGTTACAGCAGAGATGCTGAAAACAAAGGATAGCAGTAATACACAGGTTTGCCCTAAATGTTTATATGATAAGCATGATGATGATGCTCTTTTTTGTAAGAAGTGCGGAGCAAAATTGTAATAAATAGATAGATTTATTCTACCTTAAGCAGTCCGGATTGTTTATTTTTGTGATAACATTAAAACTATAACTCATTCTGGTGAATTTATTTTGTAAGAATGTAAATGAGAAGATTGAACGATTATGCGGTAGAGAGATAATATTCTATTAGAGTTATTCTGTTGTTAAGCAGGATAATTTTAAGAGTTAATTGATTAAACACAAATGAAAAATAATGAAGCAATATTTAAATCTCCTGGAAACTATACTGGAAAAGGGCATAGAGAAGAAGGATCGTACAGGCACGGGTACCCTGAGCATGTTTGGTCATCAGATGAGATTTAATTTAAATGAAGGCTTTCCGCTTGTCACTACCAAGAAACTTCATTTAAAGTCTATTATATATGAATTGTTGTGGTTCCTGTCGGGAGATACCAATGTAAAATACCTTCAGAATAACGGGGTACGGATTTGGAATGAATGGGCTGATGATGATGGCAGCCTGGGGCATATTTATGGTTATCAGTGGAGAAACTGGCCTAAACCTGGTGGTGGATATGTAGATCAGATCAGCGATCTGATAGAATCTGTTAAAAATGATCCTGATTCCAGACGGCATATAGTAAGTGCATGGAATGTAGGCGAACTTGATAAAATGAATCTTCCTCCGTGTCATATTCTTTTTCAGTTCTATGTTTCAGAGGAAAAGTTGTCATGCCAGTTATACCAGCGCAGTGCCGATGTGTTCCTGGGAGTCCCTTTTAATATTGCCTCTTATGCATTATTAACAATGATGGTTGCGCAGGTAACAGGATTGCAGCCAGGTGACTTTATTCATACTTTAGGTGATGTTCACATATATTTAAATCACATTGACCAGGTTAAACTGCAGTTAACCCGTGAACCTTATCCTCTTCCCCGGATGAAAATCAATCCGGAGATAAAAAATATATTTGATTTCGGGTATGAAGATTTTGAACTTGTAAATTATAAAGCACATCCCCATATTAAGGGAGACGTTGCGGTTTAATCTGTCCCACTCCAATGAGTATTTACCCGAATATATCAATAATAGTTGCTGTTGCAGAAAATTTTGCGATAGGCAGGAATAATAAATTACTATTCCATTTATCTGAAGATCTGAAGAGATTTAAAAGTATAACTACCGGTCACACCATTATAATGGGTCGTAACACTCTCCTTTCATTGCCAAAATGGCCTTTGCCAAACCGCAGACATATAGTGATCACTGACCGGCAAAATGATAATTTCCCGGGTTGTGAAACGGTTTTCTCCATAAATGAAGCTGTGGAAAAAGTTGTGAATGAAGATGAGGCTTTTGTAATCGGCGGCGGTATGGTTTACAGACAGTTTTATCCTGTGGCCGGAAAGATTTATCTTACACTTGTTCACAAATTTTTTGATGCGGATGTCTTTTTCCCTGAAATAGACTTTTCACAGTGGCAGGAAATTACAAGAAGCAACTATTATGATGAGAATAATGATTTTGAATATTCTTATCTTGTTCTTGAAAGGAAAAATATTTAATCTGAAAATCAACAGCTTCATTCCCGGCAATGTTAAGCACCCCAGTTATCTCTGTCAAGACTTCTGTAATGAATTGCTTCAGCTAAATGATGTGGTTTTACGTTTTCGTCCTTTTCAAGATCGGCAATTGTTCTTGAGACTTTTAATATCTTGTCATACGCTCTGGCTGACAATCCCAGTTTTTCTATGGCATTCTTTATCAATTCCCTGCCGGTATTATCCAGTTGTATGTATTTATGAATTAATTTGGAATTCATCTGGGCATTGGCATATATTCCTTTATAATTTTTGAATCTCTTTTCCTGAATTTTCCTTGCTGCGATGACTCTTTTCCTGACAGTTTCACTGTTTTCCGAAATTCCCTGTTCATTAAGTTTATTAAAGGGTACCGGTACGACTTCAAGATGTATGTCAATCCTGTCGAGCAGAGGTCCTGATATTTTATTGAGATACTTTTGAACTGCTCCGGGTGCACATACACATTCTTTTGTGGGATGATTGTAATAACCGCAGGGACAAGGATTCATGGATGCCACCAGCATAAAGTTGGAGGGATATTCAAGTGAGAATTTAGACCTTGATATTCTTATACATCTGTCTTCCAAAGGTTGCCGCAAAACTTCCAGTACCGTTCTTTTGAATTCAGGTAATTCATCGAGGAAAAGTACCCCGTTATTAGCCATTGATATTTCACCCGGCTGGGGATAGTTACCGCCCCCTACCAGCGCAACATCGCTAATAGTATGATGAGGGGAACGAAAGGGCCGTTCAGTTATTAGTGAGGTATTTTTATCTATGTTGCCGGTTACAGAATGGATTTTTGTTGTTTCCAAAGCTTCTTTAAGGGTGAGAGGAGGTAAAATAGTGGGAATACGTTTGGCAAGCATTGTTTTTCCTGATCCCGGGGGACCGATTAACAGAATGTTGTGTCCGCCGGCTGCTGCAATTTCAAGCGCTCTTTTTACATTTTCCTGGCCTTTTACATCAGAAAAATCCAGGATAGTGTTATTTGCATGCCCATAAAATTTTTCACGTGTATCAACAACGGTCTGTTCCAGAGTATTCTCTCCGTTCAAAAACCCTGCCACTTGTAATATATTATCCGCTCCATATACTTTTAGCCTGTCCACTACAGCTGCTTCCCGGGCGTTCTGTTTTGGGATTATAATACCTTCAAATGCCTCTTTTCTTGCATTTATAGCAATAGGCAATATCCCTTTAACAGGAAGAAGGGTACCATCCAGTGAAAGCTCACCCATCATTACATAATTAGCCAGTTTTTGATGGTCAATCTGTTTAGAGGCTGCAAGTATAGCAGTTGCAAGAGGCAGGTCATAAGCTGCACCTTCTTTTCGTATGTCAGCCGGGGCCATATTTATTATAATTTTAAATCCCGGCCATTTATAGCCATTCAGACGAAGAGCTGATTCAATTCGTTGCTGGCTCTCCTTCACTGCACTGTCGGGGAGGCCCACAAGCATAAACTTAATTCCTTGTGTAATATCTACTTCAATGGTAATAGTTGTGGCATCGATACCAAATACCGCACTGCCGTAAGCTTTGACTAACATGAAAAGGGGTTTTTTATTTAGCGAAGTTAAAATTAGAAAAATTATCGGGATTATGAGTTTTTTATCTGTAATATGTCAGAATAATCTTTTTCTTTTGACCAGGTAGGCAAGCAGTACTTCGGCAAAGTCTTTGTTGATGTCAGCTTCTGCAATATCTATCTTGTATTGCCCACATTTTACATGTAGATTATCATAGTATGACCTGATGAGGGAGGTATAGTCTTTTTTTACTTCCGAAGGATTAAATTTTAGTGAATGGCCCGTTTCCAGATCGATAAATTTATGCGGGCGGTTACTATAGCTGAAATCATATTCCTGTTTATGGTCATTAACATTAAAAAGAATAACTTCGTGTTTATTATAACGGAGATGTTGTAAGGCTGAAAACATCTCTCCGGAATTGCTGTTGTCCATCATGTCACTAAAGATTATAACAAGGGATCGCTTATGTATGTTCTCTGCTATTTGATGAAGCACCCCTGTAGTGTTGGTGTTTTTACGCAGCCTGGCATTTTCAGGTTTTATAAGTTCTGCCAGTTTACCGTACATCAGTTCAGCATTTACTGACGAAAGGCGGGGGGCAGTATGAAATTCTATTTCATCTGAAAAAAGTGTGAGTCCCACCGCATCTCTTTGCTTTCGCAGCAGATAAACCAGAGCGGCAGCTGTATAAACAGAAAAGGCCAGTTTGTTTCGCAAATGTTTTTTACCACTGAAATGTGGAAAGAGCATAGAAGATGAGGTATCAATTACCAGCTGGCAACGCAGATTTGTTTCCTCTTCATATTGTTTTACAAATAGTTTATCGGTACGCGCATAAAGCTTCCAGTCTATATGTTTTATCGATTCTCCCTGGTTGTAAAGCCTGTGCTCCGCAAACTCTACTGAGAATCCATGGAAGGGACTTCTGTGCAATCCGGTGATAAAACCTTCGACAACCTCACGTGCAATAAGCCCAAGATTATCAAATTGATGAAATTGTTCTATGTCTAATATATTTTTCAAAATATATCAGGAGTTTATTAAATTATATTACTGCCCAATAAAAGTTATGTGGCCGGTATTATTTTTATAGCAACGCATCAAGCTTAGAGGTGAATACATGTTTAGGAACGGCTCCAACCTGCTTGTCTGCTATTTTGCCGTCTTTAATGAATAATACTGTAGGGATATTGCGGATACCAAATTGCATGGCAACATTCGGATTGGAGTCAACATCTACTTCACCGATCAATGCTTTTCCGTCATATTCCTGTGACATCTCTTCAACTATTGGAGTAATTAGACGGCATGGCCCGCACCATATTGCCCAAAAATCAATCACTACAGGTTTGTCTGAATTCATAACCAGTTCTTCAAAATTAGCATCGGTAATTTCTATCGCCATAATATGTAATTTTTAAATTTAAACTTACTTACTTAATTTCTGTAAAATTAGCTAATTAATTTTATATCCTATATCCGGATTATTCTCAAAGTATTTGAGGAATTTGTTGGTTAAGTCAATTTTAACAGTGCGGGAGAACAATTTTATGAACATATTGCTATCCTGGTCATAAATATTAAATTTCAGTAGTGTATTACCTTTATTTTTTTTGGTAATTTTTTCTAAATCCTTAATAACAGAATCATCTATTTTATCCAGCGGAAGATTGATTGTCAGACTTTTTACATATTTTTTCCTTGCCTCGGAAAGAAGTTCTATCTGTGATGCTTTAAATTCGTAAAAATCGCTGTTATATCTTTGTTTTACGGTTCCTTTAACAATGATAAACAATCCCGGCTTACAATATTTATTGAAATTAACATAATCCTGCCCGAAAAAGAAAAATTCATATGAGTCTGAGTAATCAGCAAGAGTGAGAGTACTGTATGGCTTACCGTTTTTAGTAACACTCTCCCTCGTAGTCATAACAATCCCTCCGAAAGAAAAATCCCTCTCTTTATATTTTTCGATATCATTTTTCAGATCTTTCAGGGTAACGTCTTTCGAACAGAAATTCTCAATTTCCAGTTTATAATCATCCAGCGGGTGAGCGGTAAGATATATGCCTATAAGATTTTTTTCTTTTTCAAGCATAATAATTCTGGGCCATTCCTCTGTCCGGGGTATTGCAGGTTTTTTTATCACTGAACTTGTCCCCGTATCAGCAAAAAGGCTTTGTTGCAGGCTCTGATTTTCTGTTTGTATTTTATTTCCGTAACGTATTAATTTTTCTATGAAAGTAGTATTATCATTATCATTTTCTTCTGCAAAAAAGCTGCTTCGTTTTATTCCGTCAAGGTTATCAAATGCTCCCGCCATTGCCAGGGCTTCCAGATTTTTTTTGTTTACTGTCTGCAGATTTACATTTTCTACAAAGTCAAAGATTGTTTTAAACTGGCCATTTTTTTTACGGGCTTTAATGATATTTTTTGCCGCACTTGTGCCTACACCCTTTATGGCGGCCATACCAAAGCGTATATCACCGTTTTTATTCGCTGTGAATTTTATAAAACTCTCATTAACATCAGGTCCCAGGACATTAAGTCCCATTCGGTTACATTCAGTCATTAATTTGGTGATCTCACTTATATTATTAAGATTCCTGCTAAGGTTTGCAGCCATGAATTCACCGGGATAATGAGCTTTAAGATAACCTGTTTGATATGCAATATGGGCATAACATACTGAATGTGATTTGTTAAAAGCATATAAAGCAAAGGCTTCCCAATCCCTCCATATCTTTTCGATTACCTGGTCAGGTTCTTTGCCGACTAATTTGCATTCATCAATAAATTTGAAATTACCTTTACATCCGTTAACGAATTTCACTTTCAGCTTATCCATTAGGGAAGTAATTTTTTTCCCCATAGCCTTTCGCAAAGTATCAGAGTCACCCCTGGTAAAGTTAGCCAGCAGTCTTGAGAGAAGCATAACCTGTTCCTGGAATACGGTAATCCCGTATGTTTCGCTTAAAAATTTTTCCATCATAGGCAGGTCGTATTCCACCTTTTGTTTCCCATGCTTCCTCGCAATATAGGCGGGTATGTATTCCATGGGCCCCGGCCTGAAAAGAGCATTCATTGCTACCAGGTCTTCGAAACGGTTAGGCCTGAGTTCACGAAGATGCTTTTTCATACCTTCCGACTCAAATTGGAATATTGCTGTTGTTTCACCGTGACTGAACAGTTCAAATGTTTTTTTATCGTCCCATGGAATATTTTCTATATTAATATCAATTCCTTTTGAGATTTTAATATTTTCAAGTGTTTCTTTTATAACAGACAGTGTTTTAAGGCCAAGAAAGTCCATCTTCAGCAAACCTATGCTTTCCACATAACGGCCGTCATACTGGGTTGTAAGAAGATTGTCATTATCTTTTGACGGCATAATAGGAATATGTTCTGTCAGCGGGTCCCGGCTTATAAGAATTCCACATGCATGTATGCCGGTTTGCCTCACTGATCCCTCGAGGGTTTCTGCAAATTTTATAGTTTTTGCTATAAGCGGGTTATCAGATTTTTTTTCTTTTCTGAGTTCGGGATTGTTGTTAAAAGCCCTCTCAAAAGTCATTTTTGGTGCATCAGGCACTAATTTAGCCAGTCTGTCAGCTTCCGGCAAAGGCAGCTTAAGAACCCGGGCAACATCACGTATAGCCAGTTTTGTCGCCATAGTACCAAAAGTACATATATGGGCAACTTTATCATAACCATATTTTTTTGCAACATACTCTAATACCAGTTGTCTGCCGTCATCATCGAAGTCTATATCAACATCAGGCAGTGAGATTCTGTCGGGATTAAGAAATCTTTCAAACAACAGGTTATATTTAACAGGATCAATGTTTGTTATGCCTGTGCAGTAAGAGACAGCCGCTCCTGCAGCTGACCCTCGTCCGGGTCCTACAATAACTCCCATTTTTCGGGCAGCATTGATGAAGTCCTGTACAATTAAAAAATATCCGGGATAGCCCATTTGTTTGATTGTTTCAAGTTCAAAATCGAGACGTTTGGATATATTCTCAGGTACAGGATCACCGTATTTTTTTGCAGCGCCAATATATGTGAGGTGCCTGAGATACTCAGATTCCAGTTTTACCCGAATTATTTTATTATAGCCTCCCAATCGCCTGAAAGCCCCTTCTCCAAATTCTTTAATTAAATCCTCTTCAGAATATTGTTTTTTAAAATTTTCCTCAGTGCCAAATTTTTCAGGTATTGGGAATACCGGCATTATAGGAGGGGAATCTAGTTCAAAATATTCCACTTTTCCTACAATTTCCGATGTGTTTTCCAATGCATCAGGAAGATCCCTGAACAGTTCATTCATCTCCTCCGTGGTTTTAAACCATTCCTGTTTGGTATATCTCATACGGGTCGGGTCATCCAGGTCTTTCCCGGTGTTAAGACAAATCAGTAAATCATGTGCATCGGCATCCGTTTCATTAACAAAATGTACATCATTTGTAGCTATGACTTTAATATTATGCCTGCTGGCCATCTGAAGCATTAATTCATTCACCCTGACCTGCGCATTATATACTTCTTCACGCAGTTGTGGATCATCTGTAGGGTGCCTCATTAATTCAAGGTAAAAATCTTCTCCGTATATCTCTTTAAACCATATAATGGTATTTTCCGCTTCCTTAAGGGAATTATTTTTAAGTAACTGGGGTATTTCTCCTCCCAGACAGGCGGATGACACTATCAGTCCTTCTTTATATTTTTTCAGGAGATCTTTATCGATGCGGGGTTTATAGTAAAAACCATCAGTATTTGCAATAGAGATCAATTTTATCAGGTTCTTATAGCCTGTCCGGTTTTTTGCAAGCAGGACGAGGTGGAATCCATATCTGTCCTCCTTAGTGGTTTTATCATAAATTGTCCTTGCAGCAACATATGTTTCGCACCCTAATATAGGTTTTATTCCTGCCTTTTCACAAGCTGAATGGAATTCTTTAATGCCGAGCATGTTGCCATGATCGGT
The DNA here is from genome assembly GCA_964540755.1 of uncultured Prolixibacteraceae bacterium. Taxonomy (GTDB): domain Bacteria; phylum Bacteroidota; class Bacteroidia; order Bacteroidales; family Prolixibacteraceae; genus JAAYJR01. The sequence continues at coordinate 27,062 of CAZIOB010000185.1, forward strand.
AAGTGCCAGGGCACCCATTCCATCCTTTTTTGCTTTATTTACAAGATCTGAAACACTTGCTGCACCGTCTAATATTGAATACTGGGAATGTACATGCAGATGTGTAAATGGAATCATGTTTAAAAAATAATTAACTTACGGATTAGGTAAGTTTATTCTAAAGTTAAATATTTTTTACAGTTAAAGGGCATTGATTTTTTGAATTTTTTCCGAAATCAATTTTCTGATTTCCTCAAATTCATTTTTATCAAGCTTCAGAGTATTTGAGAAATTTAAAACATCAGATTCGTTCTGCATAGGAATAAGGTGTAAATGTGCATGTGCTACTTCAAGGCCTAGCACTAAAACTCCCACTTTTTTGCAGTGTGTGGCTTCTTTAATCCCCCGGGCTACTTTTTTGGCAAATAGATGTAAACCCGTGTAAAGGTCGTCATCAAGGTCAAATAGATAATCTACTTCCTTTTTGGGGATGACCAACGTATGACCTTTTGTTACAGGTGAAATATCAAGAAAGGCCAGAAATTTTTCATCTTCAGCCACTTTGTAAGAAGGAATCTCATTGTTCGCTATTTTGGAGAAGATACTTGACATGGTTGGTTAGATTGAAATTTCAACGATTTCAAATGGTATTATCCCTGATGGCACTTTAATTTCCACTACATCCCCGACCTTCCTGCCCATTAATCCTTTTGCAATAGGGGTAGAGGCCGATATTTTCCCTTCTTTGAGATTAGCCTCGCTCTCAGGAACGATCATATATTCCATAGTATTATTGTTCTTTTTATTTTTGATTTTTACTTTATTAAGTATTTGTACGCTGGAAGTGTTGATCCTTGATTCATCAAGAATTCGTGAATTTGCAATTTTATTTTGTAATTCAGCTATTTTTGCTTCGAGCATACCCTGGGCATCTTTAGCAGCATCGTATTCTGCATTTTCTGAAATATCGCCTTTCTCAATTGCCTCTCCAATTTGTTTGGATATTGCCGGACGCTCTACATTTATAAGATGGTTAAGCTCCTTCTTCAATTTTTTAAGTCCTTCTTGTGTTAAATAAGTAATCTGTGTCATTTCTTCTAATCTCCTCATTTGCTTTGAGCCAAAAAAAAACAGAAAGAATCCCGCTTGTTCGGAACTCTTCCTTTGGCAAAAATATATAATTTCCCCGATATTCTAAACAACTAATTTAAAAATAATAAAAATGAATCATTTATACAGTATTAAGTATATTTCCTATTTAGGATTTCACTGTATATAACTGCTTTGCGCAAAGGAAATTTATTTTTTGAAGCGGATTCTCCGGATTCCAGGCCAATTCCCTGTTTAGTTAAATCGTCTTCAAAAATAGATTTCTTTTTAATAAATTTTTGTGGTTTTACACTTAATTCCGTTTTTAGTTCAGGTATTTTATCGCCTGATATAATTTCCTGTGGATGATATTTTTCATCAATTTCTTCCCCAGGCAGGCTCCAAAGATCTTCCTCGTCCCGGGGAGTGGCTTCACCGGCTGTATTATTAACCTGCTCCTTTTTTTTGAATTGTCCGATTACTCCGGCAAGAATAATAACCAGGGTTAAAATAATTACTATTAAGTCATCCATAATTTTATTTTATGACAATAAAATGATTATTTTATAAGTTTTTAGTAAAAATAGCAAAAATGTATCAGTTGGTCTTTAAAAACGACAAGTATTTTATTTCATATGATTAAAATTAATTGTTTTCAAAGGTATCATATGGAACTTGCATATGTTGCAATCATACACCTAAGTAGTTTTAAAATCATGCTTGTTTCATTTAAAAGGCTTTTTAATATTTCCAGACAGGATTTTATAAAGCGGTGCTCTGAATTTTTTTTTAAACTGACTGATATATTTGCCGGGTTCATTATTTTTTGTTTTTTGATTCTGACGCCTTTATCATGTGATAAAATTCAGGATACTCCCGTTCCAAACGTACCGGTAGATTTTGTTATTAATCTTAATATTGTTAACGAGCTGACCGTCTCAGGGAATTCTGTATTCTTTCCACAGTTCGGATATGGCGGGGTTATAGTTTGTTGTGAGCTTCCTGGTTCATATTATGCTTTTGATGCAACATGTACCCACGAAATAAGCCGTTCATGCATTGTTCAAAATGAAGGTATGATTGCTGAATGTCCGTGTTGCGGATCACAATTTGTACTTTTGGGCAGCGCTTATCCTTCTAAGGGACCTGCAACACTTCCATTGAAGCAATACCATGTTTCAATTGTAAATAGTTTTGAAATTCGGGTATATAATTGATTTTGGAGTTCGCTTCGCTACGCGATGACATTGCCCGGGATCAGTTCGACTTTATGATTTCGAAGATCTTTAACGATCAAGAGAACTGCTGTAATAAAGAGATCCCTCACTTCGTTCGGGATTAGTTTCATTAATATCTGTAATGATCTGATTTAAATGGCCCATCCTTTGGCACACCTAAATATTTTGCCTGTTCATCATTAAGACTGGTCAGTTTTACTCCCAGATTGGCAAGATGTAAGCGGGCAACTTCTTCATCGAGTTTTTTGGGTAAGCGATAAACATTTATTTCATAATCGTTTTTCCACAGGTCAATTTGTGCAAGCGACTGGTTGGTAAATGAGTTACTCATTACAAAAGATGAATGGCCTGTGGCACATCCCAGATTTACCAATCGTCCTTCAGCTAATAAAAATATGCTGTGTCCGTCATCGAAAGTATATTTATCAACCTGCGGTTTTATGTTGGTTTTTTTTATTCCCGGCCATTCTTCAAGTCTGGCAACCTGTATTTCGTTATCAAAGTGCCCGATATTGCAAATAATTGCCTGGTCTTTCATCGAGGCCATGTGTTCAGCAGTGATGACATCTTTATTTCCGGTAGCTGTAACAAAGATATTTCCTTCCTCAATCGCCTCTTCCATTGGTTTCACCTCAAATCCTTCCATGGCTGCCTGTAATGCGCAAATAGGATCTATTTCCGTAATTATTATCCTTGCGCCATATCCCCGCATAGAACTGGCGCAACCTTTCCCTACATCCCCATAACCTGCGATTACGACTACTTTGCCGGCTATCATTATGTCTGTTGCTCTTTTTATCCCGTCTGCAAGTGATTCACGGCACCCGTACAGGTTGTCGAATTTTGATTTTGTGACAGAATCATTTACATTAATAGCAGGGAAAAGGAGTTTCCCTTTTTCTTTCATTTGATAAAGCCTGTGGACACCCGTAGTTGTTTCTTCGGAAACTCCCTTAAATTCTTTTGCAGCATTATGCCAGCGGTTTGGATTTTCTTCCAGAATTTTTTTAAGGATTATATTCAACTCAGCTTCATCCTGACCGCTTGCCTTCCGGTCAAGAATTTCAGGATTATCTTCGGCTTCATAGCCCCTGTGGACCATAAGTGTGGCATCTCCGCCGTCGTCAACTATAAGATGGGGCCCTTTGCCGTTCCCAAAGTCCAGCGCTTCTGATGTACACCACCAGTATTCAGAAAGAGTTTCTCCCTTCCATGCAAATACGGGGATCCCTGTTTTGGCTATTGCTGCGGCGGCATGATCCTGTGTAGAGAAAATGTTGCAACTGGCCCACCTTACCTGTGCGCCCAATTCTGCCAGGGTTTCTATCAATACTGCTGTTTGAATTGTCATGTGAAGACTTCCGGTGATCCTTGCTCCCTTTAATGGTCTGGAGGGGCCAAACTTTTTCCTTATAGCCATTAGTCCGGGCATTTCCTTTTCGGCAATTTCAATCTCTTTTCTTCCAAAATCAGCTAATGTTATATCAGCTATTTTATACTTTAGTTTTTCTTTTTCTGCTATTTTCATACTATTAAAATTAATTATTTTCAAAGGTATAGTATGGAACTCGCATATATTTTAATAATCACGTTGGGTGTAAATATTTTACATGCTCGTTTCATTTCAATATAAATTTTTTGCCCCAAAGAGGCTGGGTTATTATTTTAAAATTTCAGATTTATCAGTTTCAGGCTAATTTATTGTATAAACAGGTCAGTTACCCATATCTGACAGAAATTTAATTCGCATAAGGCGTATATCTTCTTCAGTATATTCATCTTCTCCGAGATACTCAACAGCTTTCTCAACAGAATCATTTTCTGCTTCCCTGAAATATTCAAAGACTTCTTCCTGGTGATCCTGATCGAGTACATTGTTTATATAATAGTCAATATTAAGATGTGTTCCTGAGTTTACTATAGCTTCCACTTCCGAAATGATATTCATTATATCTACTCCCTTGGCGTTTGCAATATCTTCAAAAGAAATTTTACGGTCGATGCTCTGGATAATGAAAACTTTTAATTTGGATTTATCGGCAACGGTGCGGACAATAAAATCTTCCGGCCGTTCTATTTCATTTTCTTCAACATAATTTTTTATAATTTTTATGAACTCTTTTCCATATCTGTGGGCTTTTCCCTGGCCAACACCCTGGATTTTCCAGAGTTCCTCCATTGAAATGGGATACTGTATTGACATGTCTGCCAGTGAAGGATCCTGAAAAATAACAAATGGCGGAAGGTTATTCTGTTTTGCTATCTTTTTTCGCAGGTCTTTAAGAATAGCAAACAAAACAGGATCTCCGCCAGTTGCCCCTGAAGGAGCACCGCCGGCTGTTGCTGCGTCCTCTTTTTCTTCGTATTTATGATTTTTGACCAATTTAAAGCTTGTTGGCGCTTCAAGAAATTTCCGGCCTTCATCTGTAATTTTAAGTAACCCGTAATTTTCAATATCTTTATTTATAAGGCCGGCAATCATTAATTGCCTGAAAACAGCATTCCAAAATCTCTCATCATGATCTTTTCCCGCACCAAAGGATTTAAGTTTGTAATGATTAAAAGATTTTACCGCTGCAGTTTTTTTAGCAATGAGTATATTGGCTATGTGTTCGGCTTTATATTTTTCATTTACTTCCAGAATAGCCTTTAATGCCCTTACAGCTTCATCCTTAGCTTCTACCCGTTCTTTCGGATTAAGGCAGTTGTCGCAATTTCCGCAGTTGCCCCCGTAAGTTTCACCAAAGTAATGTAACAGGATTATCCTCCTGCATAAGGCGGATTCAGCATAAGATACTGTGTCGAGCAGAAGCTGCTTACCTATCTCCTGTTCAGCAACAGGTTTTCCATGCATGAATTTCTCAAGCTTCTGAATATCCTTGTAACTATAAAAAGTTATACATTGTCCTTCTCCTCCATCCCTTCCGGCGCGTCCGGTTTCCTGGTAGTATCCTTCCAGGCTTTTCGGTATGTCATAGTGAATGACAAAACGGACATCCGGTTTATCAATGCCCATTCCAAAGGCAATTGTAGCAACAATTACATCAATTTCCTCCATCAGAAATTTATCCTGATTACCGGAGCGGGTTGCGGCATCCATGCCTGCGTGATAAGGAAGTGCTTTAATTCCGTTAACCTGTAATGTTTTGGCAAGTTCTTCCACCTTTTTACGGCTAAGGCAATAGATAATGCCCGATTTGCCCTCATTTTGTTTAATAAAACGAATTATCTGCGCCTCGGGTTTTATCTTTGGTTTTATTTCGTAGTAAAGATTAGCCCGGTTAAATGAGGCTTTAAACACTTCTGCATCAAGTATTCCAAGATTTTTTTGTATATCATGCTGTACTTTTGCCGTAGCAGTGGCTGTCAGGGCGATCAGCGGCGCTTTGCCTATTTCTTCAACAATCGGACGGATACGGCGATATTCAGGCCTGAAATCATGTCCCCATTCAGAAATACAATGAGCCTCGTCGATAGCGTAAAATGAAATTTTAACTTTTTTAAGAAATTCAATGTTATCCTCTTTTGTGAGCGATTCGGGCGCTACATAAAGTAACTTTGTTTTTCCCTCCAGTACATCATTTTTTACTTCCTGGATAGCTGATTTCGATAAGGAGGAGTTTAAAAAATGTGCTACATAGTTCTCTGTGTGCATCCCCCTTATTGAATCAACCTGATTTTTCATCAGGGCAATAAGAGGGGAGATTACAATGGCCGTTCCATCAAGCATAAGAGCCGGCAACTGGTAAATTAATGATTTACCTCCTCCTGTGGGCATTAATACAAAAGTATTATTACCGTTCATAACGCTTTTTATAGCTTCTTTCTGTTGACCTTTAAAACGGTCAAATCCAAAATATTGTTTTAAATATTCTGTCAATGATTTATTTATCTTATTCATGATACTCTCACTTCCACAATTCCTTTTGAGGTTTTTTGTAAATTCTAATTTATTAAAAGAAATATAAATGACAATAAGTTATTCTTATTTTTTAAGAATAAATAGCATTCTTTTAAAAATGGATAGTCGGGAGGTAATGATATAATAAGGAATCGTATATATTTGTAATATTTTTAATAATCAATACATATGAGCGAAGATTCTAAAAGAGAGGAAAGCGGAAATAAATCTGGCAAAGGAGAGAAAAAGGCTGAAAGGCGGGGGCTAAGGAACCAATATGCAGAGATGTCTTTTTTAGAACATTTAGAAGAATTACGCTGGCATATTATAAGGTCAGTACTTGCCATAGTCATTTTTGCTGTGGTGGCTTTTATTCTTAAAGACTTAATATTCGGGACGATAATTTTAAAGCCGCGTACGCCTGAGTTCTGGACTAACAGGATGTTAGCAAGGCTGGGTGATCTGGTAAGCACCGAAGCTCTGAAGATCAACCAGCAGCCACTGGAACTTATTAGTATTAAAATTGCCGGACAGTTTATGACGCATATATGGGTATCGATATTAAGTGGCTTTATTATTGCATCTCCCGTGGTGTTTTATGAATTCTGGAGATTTATAAGGCCTGCGCTTTATGAAAAAGAAAAAAAATATGCAAGCGGTGCAGTATTCTTTACATCCTTCCTCTTCCTTTTAGGAGTGTTGTTTGGCTATTATCTGATAGTACCGCTTTCAATACATTTTCTGGGCACCTATAATGTTAACGGTGAAGTTACCAATCAAATCAACCTGAACTCATATATAGGATCAGTCACCTCGATAGTCCTGGCTTCAGGAGTGGTTTTTCTGATACCTATCTTTTCTTATTTTTTGAGTAAAGTGGGAATCATAACTCCGCAATTCATGAAAACATACAGGAAACATGCATATGTAGTAATGTTGCTGTTAGCTGCCATAATTACGCCACCTGATGTTTTCAGCCAGATAATGGTTTGTTTCCCGTTGGTTTTCCTTTATGAGATCGGAATAATTATTTCCCGCCAGGTTACAAAAAAACGGGAAAAAGAGCTGGATGAAATATAGTATTGGTATAATGATTTAAATTTTTTTAATGATCCTCCGTGCGGAAAATATAACAAAAAAGTATCGTAAGCGGGTTGTAGTGAAGGGAGTAAGTTTTGATGTAAAACAGGGCGAGATTGTCGGATTGCTGGGGCCTAACGGTGCCGGCAAAACAACTTCTTTTTATATGATAGTGGGACTTATACAACCACTGAATGGAAAAATTTTTATGGATAATGAGGATATTACCAACCTGCCTGTATATAAAAGAGCAAAAAAGGGGATAGGCTACCTTTCACAGGAAGCGTCGGTATTCAGAAAACTGAGTGTTGAGGACAATCTTAAGGCCGTGCTTGAAATGACAGATTATTCAAAAGAATACCAGCATGAAAAAGTAGAAACTCTCCTGAGTGAGTTTGGCCTCCAGCATATAAGAAAAAGCAAAGGAATTCAGCTGTCGGGAGGGGAAAGGCGGCGTACTGAAATTGCCCGTGCTTTGGCAATAGACCCCAGGTTTATATTACTCGATGAACCGTTTGCAGGTGTTGACCCGATTGCCGTCGAAGATATTCAGCAAATAGTTGTCAGGCTGAAGGAGAAAAATATTGGTGTGCTGATAACAGACCATAATGTTCATGAAACCCTGTCGATAACTGACCGCTCCTATCTTCTCTTTGAAGGTTCTATTATGAAGGCCGGTACTGCGGAAGACCTTGCTCATGATGAAGATGTCAGGAGGGTTTACCTGGGACAGAATTTTGAGCTCCGTTGAATAGTGGCCCTTTGTAAGAAAACTCCTGAAAAAAATCATTATAATAAAAGATATCATTTTGATGGCTTTACAGGTTTTTATCAGCCATACACCGATGTCATAAATTTTTATATAATATATTGGCCTGTATGCCCGGGTAAGTCTTCATTACCTTTTGTAAAATCAATTCTAACTGCTTTTAAAAATTTGTAAATAAAATTTGGCTGATAATAAAAATGAAGTATTTTTGCAGTCCTGTTTTAAAGAAAATATTCAGGGCCCGTTCGTCTAGGGGTTAGGACGCCAGGTTTTCATCCTGGTAGCAGGGGTTCGAATCCCCTACGGGCTACTAAAAATTAATGAAAATAAGTAAATATTATGGCAAATAATAAGTCAGCTTTAAAAAGAATACGGCAGAACGAAAAAAGGCGTGTGCACAATAAATATTACGCTAAGATGACAAGGAGTGCAATTAAGAAATTGCGCAACGAACACAATAAGGAAGAAGCTGCGAAAAAATTGCCGGAAGTTGTTTCTATGATTGACAAATTAGCCAAAAGAAATATAATTCATAAGAATAAAGCTTCAAATTTAAAATCGAAGCTCACGTTACATGTTAGCAAGTTATAGGGGATAATTTCATAATATTACCGGCAGGCTGTCCAAATTGAATTTTGAGACGGCTTTTTTTTGAAAAAAATTTTATACTTTTAGACAGACTCCGGAATATCATGAATAAATACAGGAAATTAAAGATCAGGGATTGGGCTCTTGAAGACCGTCCCAGGGAAAAATTGTTAGCTAAAGGATCCAGGCACTTGTCTGACGCAGAATTAATTGCCATTCTTATCGGATCCGGCAATCACAATGAAACAGCCGTAGAACTTGGCAGGCGAATACTTAATTCAGCCGGTAATGACCTTAATGCCTTGGGAAGAAAAGGGATTGACTATCTCAAATCATTTAAAGGAATCGGCGAGGCTAAAGCTGTCACAGTAGCCGCTGCACTGGAAATCGGCAATCGCCGAAGAGAGGCACAGGTATTTGTCAGGAAAAAAATTACCTGCAGTAAAGATGCCGCTGAGTTTTTTACACCTTTACTCGAGGATCTGGATCACGAAGAGTTCTGGGTTATATTGCTTGACCGCGGCAATAAGATTATTGATCATATTATTATCAGTCAGGGAGGCATATCAGGGACAATCATAGATGTCCGCATAATATTAAAGAAAGCATTATCACTGCTTGCAAGTTCACTTATTTTATGCCATAACCATCCTTCCGGCACTATGGAGGCATCAGAAGCTGATAGGAAGATTACCAGAAAAATAAAGAATGCCGCCGAATTAATGGATATATCAGTGTTGGATCACATTATTATCGGACAAAAGAATTATCTTAGTATGGCCGATGAAGGAATTTTATAATAAAATGCCAGTTTTACTATGATATTGATTTATACTGACGAACTAAATCCACGTATAGACTATACCTGCCGGCTTATTTTTTCCCGGATTCTTGGTTCAGAAATATTATTTACACTAAACCCGGATGATTTATCAACATCGGGTATGCCTGTTTTTAATTATTCGAAAAAAAAATTTGGAAACGAAATTTATATCAGGCCTCATCCTCTGATGTATTCGAGGGGGCTGTCCAAAATAGACATACAACCTGTAGGGTACAGGGAAGAAAAATATTTTTTTGAAAGTTCCGGAAATTCCGTTTTGCCCTTTGATCCTTTGGCTGCCTCTTTTTATCTTGTTACCCGTTATGAGGAATATTTTGCATGTAAAAATGACAGGTATAACCGTTTCCCTGCCCGGGAAAGCATACTATACAAATATGGGTTGCTGAAAAAACCGGTAGTGAATATCTGGGCACATATGCTGGCTGAAAAGATGAAGCAAAAATACCCGGAGTTGGTTTTTCCTTCCGGGAGTTTTAAATTTTTATCCACCATCGATGTTGATAGCGCCTGGGCCTATGCTCATAAAAAATTCTTGAGGATAACAGGTGCCTATGGAAGAGAATTACTGAAAGGCCATTTTAAAGAGACAAGGGAAAGAATCCTTGTGATGAGCGGTAAAAAACAAGATCCCTTTTTTAATTTTCCATATATGGATAAAATATTTTCAGGTAATGAGAGCAGGGTAATTTTCTTTTTCCCCGTTGGAGACTATAGCCGTTATGATAAAAATATCTGCCATAAAAACAGGCATTACAGAAAACTGATACAGGAGATTTCCGGGAAATATCCGGCCGGAGTCCATTTTTCTTTTCTATCCGGCAAAAAAAATAAAATAGAGAAATTTATGTCAGAGGTCAGCCGGATGGAGTATATTACGGGCAGCAATGTGGAAAGGAGCAGGCAGCATTACCTGCTGCTTGGATTTCCGGAAACATACCGAATATTGCTTGAAGCAGGAATAAGAGAGGATCATACTATGGGATATGCCAGTCAAACGGGATTTCGTGCCGGGATCTGCAC
>CAZIOB010000186.1:0-7220 GCA_964540755.1 uncultured Prolixibacteraceae bacterium
ATCAAATGGAATTGAAATTATATGAACATCATTTTTACAAAGCCGACTGGGAAGAGCTTGATAAGCTCATCGAAGCGGCATAAAAAACAAAGAAAGGAGATAAATATTATGATAAACCCAGAAATTCATGGGCGAGGTACGTTCTATTAGCTCATAAAATGCAAATCAAGAGGCATTTTATGCCCAAAGGACAAGGGATACAGAATTTTGTTAGGAGCAAATTCAAAAGAGAACTTGTTTTCTCTTGATGAGTGACGACACAAAATCTATGTAATAAATATGTTTGACTGGAGTTAAACCAAATTGGCCACGAAAAAATAGCTTTTGTCTTATTGCCGGAGTTAAAACCGGCTCAAAAAATTCAATTTGGATTTTTAAGTATTAGTTGTTGGATCTCCTTTGAATAGAGGTAAAAAGCCTGCAATATAAATGCAGGCTTTTTAGGGCATATGGTGAATGATGGTCGATTACTTTGAGATTAATTATAATCATATGAAAAAAATTATCAAACTTATTCTTATTTTATTCGGCTGTAGCCATATTATCTATGGTCAAACACGAATTTCAGAAAAAGACCTGCGGGTATTAAATGAACCTGCTGATACAATGATGAGGGTTTATCTGACAAAAATAACGGACAGACAATTTGCGGTAAGGGATTCATTGTTATCAACATTTACCTCGGTCAGTGACTGGAATGACAGAGCACAGACAATCAGGGATTCTATGGTATCATGGACCGGGCCATTACCGGAACGCACTCCCCTGAATGCCAGGGTCACAGGACGAATAGATAGAGATAATTATACCATTGAGAAAATCCTTTTTGAAAGCCGACCCGATTATCTGATAAGTGCAAATTTATATCTGCCAAAAAATTTTATTGGGCCGAGGCCTGCTCATTTAAATGTAATAGGTCATGCAAAAATCGGAAAAGCCGATGAGCGCTATCAAAGGATGAGCATTGCGCTTGTCAGGAAAGGTTTTGTTGTTCTGACCATAGACCAGCTGGGGCAGGGAGAAAGGCAGGTAGAAGAGTATTCAACTTGGGGCGGTGCACCTGGAAATGCCCACCAGATAACCGGAATAAAAGCATTTATTTGTGGAACCCATGTTTTTAACATTATGGTATGGGACGCCATCAGGGCTGTGGATTACCTTGTCAGCCGGCCTGAAGTCGATCCGGAAAAAATAAGCATGACAGGCAGTTCGGGAGGTGGCATGATGACAACCTATATTCTGCCTTTCGATAACCGCATTTCTGTTGCTGTTCCCACCTGTAATCCTAATACCTGGTCCTACCGCGTTCATGCCAACCTTGCAACAGACCACGAGCAGGTATTTTTCGGTGCATTGGAAAGTAGTATTGATCCCCGCGGTGATCCTTTATTTGCCCAAGCACCTAAGCCTTTGCTTCTTAATACAACCACTGATGATAATCTGAATCCGCCCCGTGGTGTATGGGATCTGAATACGTGGTTATATAAATCTTACTCATCGCATGGTGTTCCTGAAAAGGTATCTGCTTCAATGGTCAGGGCGGGTCATGCATATAATAAAGAGCAAAGGGAGATAACTTATTCATGGATATTGCGGTGGACAGGCAATGATCCGGCAGATTTCCGGGAGGAGGATGCTTCTTTGGAAAATGAGGAAGATTTATGGGCGGCAAAAGGTGGCAGTGTTTTTAATGAGTCTGGCAGCAGGAGAGATCATGATCTTATACTTGATTATTACAAAGAAAATAAAGCTGACCTGGTAAAAATTAATAGTGCTGAGGCTGTCATAAAACATAAGGCAGAAATGGCCGGACTGGTAAAGGAAGTACTGAATTCAAATTTTAAGGAAATTAATGTTAAATGTGACTATAAACCTGAAAGAAAAATTGGGGATATAATCATTAAACCGTTTATACTGGAACCTGAACCGGGAATATTACTGCCCGGAGTTTTATTAAGCAATAGCAACGATATACACGGAACTGATGTTATTCTGTATGTAAATGAAAAGGGAAAATCATCCCTGTCGGAAGATATGGAAGTGATTAAAGATTTCATTAACAGAGGAAAATGTATATGTGCAATTGATTTGCGGGGAATAGGCGAAACATCACCTGATATGGCGGAAAAATTTTGGGATTTTCTTGCCGGAAAGCCTGTCTTCGGACAAAGGGTTATGGATATTTTATCAGCGGTAAAATGGTTAAAGGGATCTGATGTGAATGCAGGAAGTATAAAATTGTGGGGCAAGGGCATGTGTGCTTTGTATGGTGCATTTGCAGGAGTATTAAGCGATGATATTTCCGGATTTGTACTTGAAGAGCCTTTGATATCTTTCAAAAGTGTAATTGATGTGGATATACCGTCCTATAATCATGAGATTTTACTTCCCGGCATTCTTGAAAAATTTGATATGGCACAGGCATACCAGACACTTGCTCTTAATGATATAGCAGTGATCAATCCCCGTTTGGGTGACAAGACTCTTGCTGCCGAGGATGATATCAGGACAAACAATGAACTGGTATCAACAACTTATCAGAATGTTAAAGGAAAAAGACACTCTCTTTTTCAAAAACCAGATGAAAATGCAAGAATAAAAGTTATACTTAATATATTAAAATAAAAATCATGATTATCAAAATTAAAAAGAGCTATAGTGGCATAATAAGCGTAATTCTGTTAATAACCTTTTATGCGTGTAATTTAAAAATACTGAATGGTCAGGACAAAAGCTTTGAACCATGGACTTTTGTGAGTATTCCCGATTTTCTGAATTTTGATATAGAGTATCCCCAGCAAGGCTGGGAAGATGCATTGAGATTCATTATGAATTCAATGAAAAAAGAGGATCCTGCCTTTGCAATGGTTGCAGGGGACCTGGTCATGGGTCACTGGGGAACTGATGAGCAGGAGATCTATCAATGGGCAGAAGTGTATTATCCTCAATGGATAAAGCGTTTTCAGGATCATAACCTGAAATTTTATACTGCTGTTGGTGATCATGAACTTTGTGATAATCCATGGCATGGAGAAAAAGCAAAAGCTGTACCCTATTATAAGAAAGCCTTCAGGAAACATCTGAACATGCCCCTTAACGGACCGGATCATATGCAGGGAACAGCATTTTACTGGAAACATAAAAATGCTCTTTTTGTGTCAGTTGATGTATTCGAGGAAGGACAGGGAAGCCAGGGGGATATTGTTGCTCAGGTTACAGGCAAGCAACTTGAATGGTTTGAAGAAGTATTAAAGATGCACAGAGAATACGTTGATCATATAATTGTAATGGGACATACACCTGTTTTGCGACCGGTCAGAAAATTCAGCTCTAGTGGTATGGTAACGGAAAAAGGGCGTGAATCCGGTTTCTGGCAAATGATGAGTAAATATAATGTCGATATTTATATATGTGGTGAAGTACACGCAGTCACCTGCACACAAAGAGACGGGATTCAGCAGGTTGCTCATGGAGGTCTTATCGGACGTACAACCAAACCGAATTATATGGTTGCTAAAGTATACAAGGATAAACTTGAACTTGAACTAAAAGAGATTGACCTGATCAATGGTGAAGGCAGGCTTTGGCAGAAGGATAAAGAAACAGGACCATGGGATACAATATGGGATACAATAACTATTACTGACGAGCGGAAGAAAGAGGGATTTACTACTATTGGCTATGTTTGCATTAATAAACAGCCGGGATCAAAATCATTTGATTCAATCTCGGGATTTTTTGATGAAAAGGATAATCCAAACAACTAATTTAATATGAAACCTACATGACAAAAATTAGACACCCGAGAGAATGAAAATATCGGTTTAATCAAGGTTCTTTGATTTATCATTTTGTATCTTAGAGGTATAATTAAGGTCGATTTTTTCTGGCACCCATTGTTTACGAATAACATCGAAGCCGCGTATGAAACTGACCTCAACAGCTAAGTACCCAAGAAAGTGCTTAGAGCACGCGTATGAAATTTTATAACTTTTAGCTGTTCAATATTTACCACTAATAACCTTGCATTTGCCATACCGACAAGTGCTCTCTTTTTTTTGCTTTATGTTTTAAAAATTATTGATATCTAAACAATATTTGGGCTTTAAAGGCTCATTTTATAGAAATTATTTACGTATGAAAAAAACAGCATTAATTATCTGTGTTTTACTGGGAATAAATTGTTCTTGTGAAAACTTTTCAGTTAAACCAAATATTGTTTTCATTCTTATTGATGATATGGGCTGGACAGATGTGGGTTACATGGGATCAAAATATTATGAAACTCCCAACATCGACCGGCTGGCAAAGAATGGGATGATCTTCACCCAGGCATATGCCAATGCGTCCAATTGCGCGCCTACCAGGGCTTGTCTGTTAAGTGGGCAGTATTCTCCGCGCCATGGGATATTTACGGTAGGTACTTCAGAGCGTGGTAAATCAAAAGACCGAAGGATCATTCCTGTAGAAAATAAAACAAAAATTTCGCTTAATAAAATTACTATTGCAGAAGCTCTGAAGCCTGCAGGATATGTCAGTGCGGCTATCGGAAAATGGCATATTGGTCATACCCCCCGGGAACAGGGCTTCGATGTGGGAATGGACAGAGATGCACTGGGTTATCCGCGAGGACACTTTAAAGACGATGGTGAATATTTAACTGACCGGCTAACCGATGAAGCGATAAAATTTATCAGGGAAAACAAAGAGAATCCGTTTTTTTTATACCTGGCACATCACGCCGTTCATACTCCTATTCAGGCAAAAGATGACATAATTGATAAGTATAAAGAAAAAAGACCTGATGGTTGTCATGATAATAAGACCTACGCTGCGATGATTCAAAGTGTAGATGAAAGTGTTGCCAGGGTGAATCATATCCTTGAAGAATTGGGGCTGAGTAAAAGTACTCTTTTGATCTTCTTTTCAGATAACGGGGGACACGGTACATATACATGCCAGGACCCTTTGCGCGGAGGAAAGGGAATGTATTACGAAGGTGGAATTCGTGAACCCATGTTTGCATATTGGCCGGGAAAAATAAAAGCAGGAAGTAGTTGTGATCTTCCTGTCATCAGCACCGATTTTTATCCTACTTTCCTTGAATTGGCGGGGATCAGTAAGACAGTTAATTATCCGTTGGATGGAGAAAGCCTTGTCTCGCTTTTAAAAAGGGAGGGATCACTCAAACGCGAATCCATTTTCTGGCATTTCCCTGCTTATCTTGAAGCGTATAAAGGATTAAAAGATCATTCCCGGGATACGGTCTTTCGAACCCGGCCGGTAAGTGTAATAAGAAAAGGTGACTGGAAATTATTGATGTTTCATGAAGAGTGGATGCTTGATGGAGGATATGAAAAAATTTCTGAAAACACTTCGGTTGAGTTATACAACTTAAAAACCGATTTGGCTGAAAATAACAATCTCTGTAACACTGAAGTTGAGAAACGTAATGAATTGTTGGAAGAGCTTATACAGTGGCAGGATGAAATTCAGGCGCCAATTTCCACAGAACCAAATCCACAGTACAGGAGATGAAGTACAATGATACCTGAATATCTAAAGTAGGATCATCATGAAATTCTAAAGTGTTCGTTAATATTAGTTCTTCAATTAAATCCTGAATTTTCGCATACAGGAGATCATAATCATATAATAAAAATTAAAAATATCACAATTTTATATTCTTCTGCCTTCACTAATATTCATTTTCAAAGCATTTTTATCTTTTCTTCCCTATAAATTTGTAACTTCCCGGGAACAAAAAGCTTAAACCGTGATTAAAAGGCGTACTCTTGATTTAATCGGAAATACCCCTCTGTGCAAACTCGACAGGATTAGCGACGAAACATTTGAAATTTATGGCAAACAGGAGTATTTGCAACCCGGGGGGAGTGTGAAAGACAGAGCTGCTCTTCAGATTATAAGAGATGCTTATGAGTGTGGCAAGCTTAAAAAAGGGCAGCTTGTTGTTGAAATGACCAGCGGTAATATGGGATCGGGATTAGCGGTGGTTTGCAAACAATTTGGCAATCCGTTTACGGCTGTAATGCCTGTTGGAAACAGTGAGGAAAGAGTAAAAATATTAAAAGCACTGGGGACAAATGTTGTACTGACTGAACAGGTTGACGGACAGCAGGGGATGGTAACCGGAAAAGATATTGAGTATGCATCTGCTGTAGCAAAAAAATTAGCAGCTGATCATAACGGTTTCTACGTTGATCAGTTTAATAATGTGTCAGGAGTGAACGCGCACTTTAATACCACCGGCCCTGAAATATGGGCTGATCTGCCGGGAATTGACGCTTTTATTACTTCTATAGGAACCGGCGGCACATTTACAGGAATATCCGAATTCCTTAAATCAAAAAATAAACGTATCATATGTATCGCAGTTGAACCCGAAAATGCAGCGATACTTAAAAATGGATATGTCAGTAACCCAAAACATATAATACAAGGCACAGGGTATGGCCTGGTTCCGCCGCACTGGGAAAAAGACCTGGCTGATGATATCATAACAGTTTCTGACAGTGAAGTTAAAGAAATGACACTACGAATATCAAGAGAGCAGGGATTATTTGTAGGTTACTCCTCCGGTGCTAATGTAGCTGCATGCATAAAATTTGCCAGACAAAATAAAAAAGCTAAAAATATTGTCACAATTCTATGTGACACCGGATATAAATATTCAGATTTATAAAACCAAATTTATCCATTCAGCCTGCATTACGCTTATTACATCACTAACGGTTTATTGCTTCTTTATCTCGCCTAATTTTCTATCTTCAAGTCAGGTATTCGTTTGAATTCCTTCTCATTATTAGTCACTAATGTCAGCTTTTGACTCATAGCATAAGCAGCAATCAAAGTATCTAATGGTCCAATAGGTGTTCCATTTTTTTCTAAATCTGCTCGAATCTTTCCATATTTTATAGTTGCAAAATAATCAAAATCCAATATATCTAAGGGGGTTAAAAACTTATCCAAAGCCTCTTGATTATTCTTAGGATTTGAACTCTTCATTATTCCATAGTGCAATTCTCCTAATGTAATCGATGAAATCGCCACATCACCAACAGATAAAGTATTAAATCTCTCAACAATAGTATTTTATCCATAATTGTTGCAAATTACAACAAATTGTTGAAAAAAACCTGATAAAAATTCCTTCGGTTATTATTAAAACATACTCAAAATACTTTATTATTATGTGTTCT
>CAZIOB010000187.1:0-8429 GCA_964540755.1 uncultured Prolixibacteraceae bacterium
CATACTATTAAAATTAATTATTTTTAAAGGTATAGTATGGAACTCGCATATATTTTAATAATCACCCTGGGTGTAAATATTTTACATGCTCGTTTCATACAATAATATGTTCATCCTGTTAATGGACTGAATCATGGCCCTGACAGTGTGATAGTTAATTTTCCATGAATGGCCCATATATGTCCATATAGGCACTCCTTTGCGTGTGAGGAGAGGATACCATTCTCCCACTTTCTTATTGATCACCTTATCAAATACAAAACGGTGAACATTTTTGTAGGCATCCAGGTATTTTTCATTATCAAACAGTATGGCAGCATCAAGCATCCCGATAAGAACTTCAGCCTGCTGCCAGAACTCCTTTTCCCTGTCATATACGCCACCTGAATGGGGTCCCTCGACAAACACACCCCCATACTCCTTGTCGATGCCGTTATCCAATGTATGATCATATATCGTTCTGAAAAGATCTGAATATGTCTGAGGATCTGCATTTAGTATTTTCAGGGCATGATTCAGCAGCCAGGCAAACTCGGCATTGTGCCCGTAACAAGTATTATCAGTGGCATTTCCTTTTTGTCCGTCTTCAGAGAACCTGTCCCATCCCCAGATAATGTCAAATTTGATCTGCGGCGCTAAAGACCAGTCTTTATAGAACTGAGGTATCCCTGTCTTATAAACCGGATGAATGATCCTTTTTATCAGAATATCTATAATCTCAAGCAGCTTCCTGCGGTGCACATCTTTGCCTGTGCATTCGTAAAGTGTTGTGTAAGCCTCCATCAAATGCATGTGCACATCAAGGGTTTTCCTGTCGCCTCCCTGGCTGCCGGGGCCGCAGAGGGCCCAGTCACGATGAAACATCTCCCAATATCCCCCATACATAGAATCAACACAATACTTCTGAAGAAGGTCAAAAACCTTTTCCGCGTATTCCACTCCACGGGGATCTCCGGTTGCCAGGGAATACCCGCTAAGGGAATAAATAGCAAAACTGTGGCCGTAAATGATCTTCTTATCAATTTTCACATTCCCTTTCCTGTCCATCATCCAGTAAAAGCCTTCGTACTCCTTATCCCACATCTTATCTATTAAAAAATCTGCCCCGTGCTTTGCAATGTCCTTAAATTCCCCGCCGCCATAGCCTGCACGGTGTGCAGAGGATATGGTATAAAGACAACGGGTTTGGGCTATAAGCGATTTCTCGTCTTCTCCCGTATCATTTCCCTGCTCGTCAAAATGAGTAATATAACCACCATTTATATTATCTGTCATCCTGCTTGTCCAAAATGGCAAAAGTTCATTGATGAGATGATTCTCCGCCTCAGATTTTAATTCTGATAGTTCTTTTTTATTCATCTGTATAATTTTTATGTAATAAATATGCAACCTGAAAATCTAAAATGCAAATCTATTACAGCTCTAAGTTATTCATGCTCTATTGATACCTTTATATCAATCTGTAATATTTCACTTCTAATTTCCTCATCCTCCTGTGATCTAATTCAAAATAATTTAAGTTATTACTATGTAACCGCACTCTACATTCGTTTTCTGTCAGGGAATACAATTATTTGAGCTCCTGGTAAAGCGCCAATAAAAAATCCCTGTTATCTGCCGTAAGATAATGCATCTCACCTCCCATACGACTGAATGTCTTGCAGTACCTCAGGTAGTATGCAGGATTATCTTCAGGGGGCTCCCCCTGTTGTGCCCAGTCCCATTCCGACTCAGCCAGGTCAACAACTATAATGTAATGATTATCTATATGACTGCCTTTCTGTATTTCAATATTCTGAGACATCGAAAAGCATTTCTCAAAGATCATGGGCGACATTACAGCTGAACCTACCGAAAGATAAACCCCGTTTTCCAGCTTCGAGACACTAAGGGCGTATGATAAAAAATCATTCAGGGCTGTCCGGCCGATGGCAGCGCCATGGTTCAGCGGATGAGTGTAAATTATATCATGGCCTATCATGGGATGCCCGGTAAAAGGAACTCCCAGGGCGTATGCCTCTGCCTGTACCGAATATTTCTTATACGGATGCGGAATCTTCATAAAACCGGGGGTCAAATTATAATGTTTAACAACACCTGCCAGATCAATTGCAGCCGCAGCCTTTTCAGGCTCTGTTTTCATCTTTTTTTCTGAAAGATCGTATAAATACGACAACTCCGGTATATTCAACCCCTCATCCCAAATCATTTTACCAACTGACTCACCATACCCCAATCCTTCGTAAGCACCAACAACCAGAGCCAGGTTAATATAAAAACCGGTATCGTCCCAAATACCAAATTGTCCGAGTCTCACATTTTCACGGACATCCTCACTGGATTTGCCCTGAAAGGCAAATTCCCAATCATGTATTACCCCTGCTCCGTTTGTAGCCAGATGAGTTACCCAGCCTTCTTTTATCAGGGCTATCAGTACCGGCGCTATACCATTTTTTATTGTATGGGCGCCAAAGGCTAAAATAACAGAACTTTTCAGTTCACGGGCTTTTTTTATCCTTGCAGCAGTAAGGAGAATGGTATCGAGGCAGGAACCGGATAAATTCCCGGGTTTTCTGCCAACCGGTATATGATCCCTCTCAATATAAACTTTATTTTTTCTGTCGGCTAACCTCTTTATATCAAGCTTATCCCTGTCGAATTTCGGATATGGCATAATTCTTTAAATATTTAGTTGTTTAATCCATTCACCACCAGTAATATATCTTCAAACACAATTTTTTTTCAATCCATGAAAATTACCCTTTAACATTTAAAAGTTGTAATAAACTGTTCAACCGGGAAAAATCGGGAATGATAATATCTGCCCCCGCCTTTATCAAACGTGTCCGTTTGCTTATGTTAAGGCCATGCCTTCTCACTTCATCACTTGCCACGCCGATTGTCAGGCCTCCCCTTTTACGGGTTTCCCGTATCTCAACCGGTCCGTCGCCGAAAGTAACTATATTACCTTTTTTGCTTTTGTCAATTATTGACAGGATGCGGTCGAGAACTATCTTTTTTGCTTCTTTGTTAACATCGCCGACCGATCCGTATATACCCCCTTCAAAAAGTGCATCATACCCCATTATTGCAGCTTCATGTTTTACATCTTCCTCATCCGTTCCGCTTGCAAGGTATAACTTAATACCGGCATTAAAGAGTTTTTCAAGAAGTAAAACAGCATTCTTTATTGTATAATCTTCAACCCCAAGCTCTCCACGGGATATTTTAGAATGGCGCCTCCTGACCATCTGCAATAATTCGTTATTATATATCTCTTTATAGCCAAATTCATCCAGTATTTCTTCTTCCGGAACAAAACCAAACTCGCGGACCAGCTCTGCCAGGCCTTTCATCTGAACCAAAGTCTGGATTCCCGTTGTTTTATCAATAAAATCATTTACTCTCTGCTCAACCTTATGGTAAACAGCTTCATTAACATCATCATATCTTTCCCCTAAAACAGACCTTATCATCATGGGAGCCATGATCTGCTCCCATCCCTGCCGCAAAGCAGAGATAGTCCCGTCATGATCAAATATTGCATGGGTTATCGCCGGATCCTGGGGCCATTCGGAAACAACTTCAATCCCGGTATCCTCCAGGTAACGCGCTTGCCTGATATCCTCTGCAAGCTCCGGATTGTATATATAATCAGGATCAGTCCCAATTTGCAGGATCTCCCCGGGTGAGGCAGTCCCTGTCTGATAAAGCTTTTGAACTGTCACCCCCGCCACAAAGGACCCCAGCTCTGCTGCAGTTTCCATATCATAACCTGCTGCAAGGGCTGAAGAAGCTCCTGCAAGATAACTATCTCCTGCACCTACAGTATCTACACGGGAAATTATCATTAGTCCCTTAATATCCCTGATGCCGTTCTCATCTATTATCAGCGATCCGCGCTCTCCTCTTGTTATAAATAAAGGCTTACCGTATTTTTCATAAAGAATCCCGGCAGCCTCACAGACCTCCGAATACCGGGCGATATCACCGGCACTCTTTTGAAAACCACACAGCATCATGGCTTCCAGATCATTCATCTTACGGTAAGCTCCTCTATAATCATCACCGTAATTGCGGCTGTCTGCTATAAATATCTTTTCCGGAAAGCTTTTTATAAACCCGGCAAGCTTGCCCCTAAGATATTCAGTATGAATACCGGAAAGAACCTGCTGATTAATTATTACAAGATTAATTTCAGTAATTACATCCTTAAGATTTTGAATCAACCGGTCAGCAGTTGTATTACTGAGAATATTAAAATTGCCGAAATCAATCCTGCTCTCCTCCTTTTCGCCAATATAAGGTTTGGAATAAACATGGGTTGACCACTGATCATTCTGAATAAGCAGGTTATCAGGATTAATGCCCTGGCGAGTCATTATTTTTACCA
Organism: uncultured Prolixibacteraceae bacterium; assembly: GCA_964540755.1. Taxonomy (GTDB): domain Bacteria; phylum Bacteroidota; class Bacteroidia; order Bacteroidales; family Prolixibacteraceae; genus JAAYJR01. The sequence goes on from CAZIOB010000187.1 coordinate 4,394, forward strand.
TCTCGCTTCCAAATGGATCAGGCCCGATAACCCCGAAAGCACGGACATCCGCAACACCCACTGCTGCCAGGTTGGAGGTCACGTTACCAGCACCCCCAAGGGAATATCTTTGCTCTTTGACCGGCCTCGTCGGCTGTCCGGTTTCAATGGATATTTCGCCCTTCGAATCATCTATAAACCAGTATGCATCAAGACAAAAATCTCCAATAACGGCAATCTTGACCGATTCTGTATCTCTTAATAACTTTTTAAGTTGTTCTTTATCCATATTATGAAACTTTAATTGCCTGTTTACCCTGATTAAAGAAATGATTTTCTACTATAAGGCAAACAGTATGGTAAACCGGAAGATGCAATTCCTGCACATAGGCAGTGCGGACATCCGGAACATTTATAAGTATATCACAGTATTTTTTCATTTCACCACCACCCTCACCCGTCATCCCAATAGTATTTAAACCAATTGCCTTTGCTGTTATCAGTGCATCAATAACATCTTGCGAATTCCCCGAACTGCTCAGTGCAAGAAGCACATCACCTTTTTTCCCGTAACCGGCAATTTGTTGTGCAAAGATCAGATCCCCGTCGATATCATTTACAATTGCTGTCATCAGATCGGAATGCGCTGATAAAGAGATCGCCGGAAGCCCCTGTTGCAGTTTTTCTGCCAATACTTTTCCCCTCTCTGCTGAAATATCTTTCAATTTCTGTTTCAGGTCACCGGTCAGCGGCCTTTTCAATTCAAATCCTTTCATTAGCTCTCCGACTATATGGCCAGAATCAGAACTGCTTCCGCCATTTCCGCATACTAGTACCTTACCGCCGTTCTCAAATGATTCTATAATTAAAACGGCAGCATCCTTTATCTGCTTTTTTAAGGGCGCCAGGCTATTATATCTCCTGAGCAAATTTTCTATAATATCTCCTTCCATGATTATTCCCAAAATATAAAAATTCGCATGATAATTTACTGTTAAATTTAATTTATTTATACATTATTACCAGATATCCTTATAAATAGTTACCGGTAACTTACTTGTTGTTATTTTGTAATTCAAAGAATTAGTAGCTGTTGTAGAGCGCCACACACAGCGCCGCATAATCTCCGATAGATTCGCCGAGCATTGCAGGTTTAATCCTGCAAACATCAAGAGCTGAAGGTATAGCTTCCAATCTCAGAATCCTTTCCATGTGAGGTTTGAATAAAGACTCGTTACGGGAATAAATGCTTCCTATAACAATGCATTCAGGATTAATTATATCTATTAATATTGCTAAACCCCTTCCAAGATATTCAGACGAGATCTTTATTATTTCATTTGCTGTCGGATCACCTTTTTTTGCTGCTTCCGCAACCTTTTTGGCTGTTAATCCTCCTGCCTTTGATAAATCAGGGCAAAAAGGGACTTCAATACCTTTTTGCAGTTTATCAGTTACAATATTTTTTGCCAGCCGGGCAATTCCTCCACCACTGCAAAAACCTTCAAATGAACCGGCTTTCCCAAAACCAACAGGTCCGTCTTCAGCAAGGCGGATATGTCCTGCCTCACCACCCAAATCGTTAGTGCCCGTGTATAACTTTCCGTTAAGGATTAAACCACCTCCCATGCCAGTGCCAAAAGTCAGGAATATCATGTTTTGTGTTCCCTTTCCGGCTCCCATGAGCCATTCAGCCAAAGCACATGCATTTGCATCATTTTGGATACCGACCGGAACGCCATACTTCTTTGTAAATATATCTTTTACCGGCACATTATCCCAACCAGGAAGATTCGGCGGCGAATATATTATACCCTTCTTTGAATCGAGCGGACCGCCACAGCTAATCCCGATACTCTTCAACCTCTCTCTTGGAAAATCATCAAACAATTTGTTTATATTTTGATGAAACTCTTCCAGAATGGCATACGGCCCTCTCTCCGTCTTAGTCGCAAACTGTATCTTACGAAAAATTTTAAAATTGGAATCGCCAACCACAACAGCACATTTAGTTCCTCCGATATCAATTCCTATGAAATAATTACCATTTAATTTCTGCATATTCATATTCAAATTTTATTCATGGGCCTGCCATATGCAGTCACCCAGACTTATTTCAGAAAAAATTGCTTTGAAGTCCGAATCCATTGGACTACAGGCATATACCCCTACCCCGGCAATATCGATATTTATGTGCATATGGAACATCCTCATTTGTACATATTCCTTACCATCCTTAGAGTATTCAATATAGAAATCCTTTCCGCGACGGTTGAACCTGTACCATATCTCATTAACAGAAGAATCAATGTCTGAAGTAGCCCAGTCTGAATAACCCTTATTTGTAACGACCGACCCCAGCCTGGATATCATATCATTCTCATATTCAACAGACACTTTTACCCAGTTATCACTGTTATGGTACAACAACAATCCACACTGGTCATATAAGTTATTTGCCTCATAGAAAGCTTTCGCACAAAAGGTAAAGTTACCTTTTTTCTTTATAAGATAAGCAGGAGCGTTATCATGCCTGAACCCGTAATAAGTACGTTGCCATAAATCCGTCCGGGGACTGGTATAAATGACTACTCTGTTATTTTCTTTATCTATACTGTACTTTTCAGGCTCATTTAACCAATAAAAATCATTTAAAGAAAACTTTTTCATCAGGTTACATTTAATAAAATTCAGTTGTTATTATTTTCACCGCGCAGGTAAAAAGAGACCCATAAAATATACAACATGCATAATGAAATAACAGACAAACTGGCAACAGGTCCCATATATGTACTTACACCCCCCATAATAAGAGGTATTACAGCGCCTCCTGATACGGCCATGATCAGCAGGCCTGATATTTCGTTGGCACGATCAGGCCTCTTTTTCAGAGATATCGAAAATATTACGGGAAACATATTGCCGGTACCCAGGCCTGTTATAAAAATTCCAACAAAAGAGATAACAAGTCCGGATGCAAGAAAGATGCCCAGTACCCCGAAAAGCGACAGAAAAGCAATCAGCATTAGAAACAGCCTCGGCCTTATAATATTTAAAAATATTGCTCCCAGTAAACGTGCTATTGTCTCTCCTGCAAAAAACAGGCTTATTCCTATAGCTGCCGTTTCAAGGGGGACTTCATACCTGGCAACAAGAATATTTGAAATGTTGGTATTCATTGCTACCTCGGTTCCCACTATCAGAAAAATAGAAAGCGCCATAAAAGCTACGAACCTGATGCTGAGCAAACTGAAGCATGACGAGAAGGTAGCCGGTTCCCTGTCAGGCTTCGATTCCTCAACAGGAGTTAATGATAGCCATGCAGCCGCCAAAACAGAGGTAACCCCATAAGTGAGAAGAACCAGCCGCCAGTCGCCGAAAGAGCTTGCAAAAAAAGTCGCAATAAGCGGCCCCGAAAACGAAATTATCGCTTTAATGAACTGTGACGTGCTCAGATAACTGGCAAGTTTTTCCGGCGGAGAGACATCCTGCAGAAGAGGATTTGCAGAAACCTGCATAATTGTGTTTCCAATTCCAAGAAGTGTAAAAGAAACAAACATCATTGCAAAGGAATAGCTAATAAAAGGAAGCCCTAAGCCAACAGCCTGGGTAACCATTCCTATATTCAGCATCAAACGTTTACCGTATTTATCCTGAAGAAGGCCGGCAGGGACCGAAAGAACAAAAAACCAGAGTAAGACCATCATCGGCAAAAACTGGACAGCAAAATTTGTCAGTTCAAAATCCTGCCTTATATATCCTGTGGATACACCGATAATATCAACAAATCCCATAACTATAAAAGAGAAAAAGACAGGAAGAAGCTTGTTCAGGTGAACTTTCTTAGTATTCATGGTAAATTTAATATGTTAATCCCCAATATAAAACGGGACATAAAATTGTTTAACAAAATTAAAAAATTAAAAATCACCGGCAACTACTGCAAAATAAAAAACAATATGAAACGAGCATGTAAAATATTTACACCCAGGGTGATTATTAAAATATATGCGAGTTCCATACTATACCTTTAAAAATAATTAATTTTAATAGTATG
>CAZIOB010000188.1:0-5785 GCA_964540755.1 uncultured Prolixibacteraceae bacterium
CGGGTGTCTGAGAGGCATATGTCTGGCTTACGGGAATGTTACGGGAAGGGAATGTTATGGTAAGATCGGACGGGGAGCCAGGGTGATTGAATTGTATGAAGGAGAACGCAAATTTGATACATGGATATTGAAATTGTATGATTGTGACAGGGATAAGGATATCTGGGAATCAACAAACGATTATCAGAAGAAGTTTTTTGTAACCTATCCCGATTCTTTTACAGGTAATGTCAACAACGGAAACAAGTGAAGTACGTTATAATGTATAATGCTTTCCTAAAAGTGTATGGACGAGATACATTATATTAGGTCAAAAAATTAACTTTTGATATTTGAACCTCTAAAAAGTGTAAAGAGAAAAAAAGTTACTGATAACAAAAGAATCCGGGAATATAAAAAATTGAATGTCATGCATTAAATCAATATTTTATTAATTGTATTGGATATTTGATGATACAATATAATAATCAGAGCGAACTCATATTTAAATCAAATTTAATTTTTCAGTAGCTATTTTAATAAAGAAGGTTGTATTATTATCAGGGAGTCTGGCATTTTTTCTGAGTTTAATTTATTTAACTTTTCGATATGGCTATAGATTTTTTTGCGCGATTCGGGAAAACATACTTCTCATGAATCCTTATCTCGATTAAATCAGAAAGAACCTTGTTAATACTTTTCTGTCCCGGAGTAGTTTATTGATATAAAATTAATATCCGGATTACCGTGAAGATATTCTCAATGATACAGGGCCTATTAATCCAGATTTAACCGGTCCCGGATGCAAGGCTCTTTTCGGCAGTGAATAATGGGGCGCTAAAGTGTTTGCGACCCTGATCTCAATCTCATTATTTCCCTTTTTAACGTATTCTGAAATATTGAACTTATATGGAGCTGCTACTCTGACCCCTGCTGACCTTCCGTTAATAAAGACTTCCGCTGCGACATATACTTCTCCCAGGTCTATGGTTATATCCCGACCGGCTTCTTCCTTATCAAAAGATATCATTTGTTTGTAAACTCCTATTCCGGAATATGTTGGTAGTGCATAATTTTCCCATAGTCCGGACTTTATTTTTCCTCCTCCAAGCTTTATCTGTACAGGCTTTTCGAAAGCTGCTCCTGCATATTTTCCCTGTTCCATTTTTAACCTTATTACGACATCAGCTGCATCAACCGGCGGATTCATAATTTTTACAATACCATTGTTACCAGTCTGTTTGATGCCATTTACCCAAATCGTGGCGCTACCGGCCGGAATGGTCATTTCTTTTATTCCGGGAGGAACCTTGAAGCGGTACCATCCGATACGATTATCATTTTCAGGTTTAACGTCATATATGATGCCTGGCATTTGATCAAATATTTGCAGAAGAGGTGAAGCAAGATTGACTGATAAAGGCCGATAGGGAGTTGTGGAACTTCCTGCATTCTTTAAAAATTCTGCTCCCCAGGGTTCATTGCCTGCTTTCCCTTTTACAGTTACCTGATCCCACCCCGATCCATCAAAATCCGGATACTGCCAGTTAGCCTGCTCTTCTGTATTTCCTTTCCATGAAGAGTCTGTTACCATTCCGTAAACCGATCCGTCTTCATAAACTGCTTTCATTGCTAAAATAAAACCCTGATATTCAGGCGGATAAGAAACATTCATCCCTTTAAGGAATTGTCCCCATACTGCAAATAAGTTTTTTCCCTTTTTCAGATATGGTTTAATATCTGCATTTTTGGGGTATTCCCATGAAGCCCATGGGCCTATATCTTCTTCAACTTTTTTCCCATTAATGTATAATCTGAATCCGCTGACTCCTGTAAGAGTAACATTGGCAATTTCAGGTATTTCCTTAAGTTCAATAGTATTACGGAAATAAGCACCTTCAGTATTTCCTTCCCATATCCATGATGCATCTTTTAAATCCGGTTTGGTTTTGTCATTTTCCCCTGCCGTTAATCCGCTCAGTGAAGGTGGTTCTTTCTGAACATAAAGCATTCCTCTCTCTCCATCCGGTATATCGAGAAATACATAATTAATCCCTTTATTCAAAGGTAAGTTACCAAGAGCCCCTGAAAAATGTTCCTTCTTATTATTTACCCATAGCCGTGGTTCATGGTTTCTGAGTTGAACTTTTAATCCTACCCGCTGTTTTTCAGGTGAATATACTCTTGTGAATAATATTTTTCTACCTTCTTTAAGTTGAATGAAATTCTTATCAAAATGACCGTCAGGATAACCCGAATGACCACCCCAGGGTGCCGGAGTGCCTGTGCCCGTCTTTTGTGAAAAAGTTATTTCTTTCCACTGATATTGATTTTTATCCCATGATAACTGTTGACCGGCTTCAATATTTTCCTTATGAGCCATTATATCGTTTATGATATCTGCATTCTCGGGAATTTCTTCTAAAGTCAGCCAATAAGGTCCATGGTCTGCCAGTACATTTTCCCAGTCATAGTCATCGAACCCCGGAAGATGCCATCCCAGAGCTGTTCCATCAACTCCGCTTTCTTCCCTGTACTTGAGTTGTCGTATTTCCGGACCTCTTTTTTCATTTGAAGGAGGCCATTCAAAATCTCCCCACTTGTTATTCCTTGTGGGAATTACTGAAAAATCCCAGTATTCGGCAATTTCTTTCTCTCTCCATCTGACCGGTGCATTACCTTTACTTTTTAATGACTGCTTTTCAGGATCAATGACTATCAGTTTAGCTACATTTCCTTCCAATAAAATATCTACATAGGTATATCCATTTTTTCTCTCATAACTATCTAATTCTTTAATTTCACCGGAAAAAGCATCCCATAGTTCCGGCACGCCATCGGATCGCAATCGTGCTTTTAAGTGAAAAGGCTTTTCTTCGATACTCTGAATAAGATAGACATTTAATTCCCCTATTTTTCGATGAGAAATGTATACCTTGCCATCTCTTCCCACAAAATCACGGTCGATATGCACTGAAAGAAGGGAGGGCAATAATTCGGGAATTTCAGGTAAGAAGGCTGCAAAACCACCTTTGTCAAAATCACGTTCTGTTAAATGATACATGTTATTTTGCAGTATTTTTTTACCCAACAGTTCTTGCAGCAAAAGGGAAAGCTGCGGGTCTTGTCTACCGTTCTCCACTGAAGCTGATGGCAGTTGACCGTAAAAAACAGTTACCCCGCCGCTCTCGACAAGTTCCAGTGCTTTTTTGAGTACCGAAAGCCGCATTGTTTTCTGGGCACCGAAAACCAGAGCCTGATATTTATTACCCCGTATTTCGATTCTGCCATCCTTTATGGTACCTTCAATAATAGACTGATCATCTATTATATCGTTATCCATTCCTTCGTTGTAGATCATCATTGATAGCTGCATGTACTGATTGTAATCCAGATCATTTCTTTCCAGATCAGCCAATAAGCTAACTACAGGATAATGAACTGCTACATCCACCACTGCTTGTCCCTGTGACATAATATAGCTTGTTCTGGATACCCAGTCGGATATTTTATCGTAATACTCCCAGTAAGGCTGCCTCCAGTGAGGATCAGGGGCTGCATGTTCCCATGTGGAAGCATTAAGTGAATAATAAAGTCCATGTTCATCATATAGATTAGCACCAAAAGCATATATCGCGGATAGCCAGCTTAAGGTTTGGTCGGGACTCCTTCCCCATCCCGATGAGTGAAATGCTTCTGCCCAAACACGCGGGCGATTATACAGTCGTGCAATAGATGCGGCAATCTTAGTATCATAATAATTTCTCTCTTCAATACTTCGCTGTCCCGCATCATCAAAACCGGGAGCGGAAAACCACCGTTGGGAGCGGAAATAATCGATGTAACCTTCACTATGACCATAAATATTTTTACGACCCCAGTTATCATGACTTGTCAATATATTTTTTTTGTCTGTCCAGTCGTATACTTTCTTCCAGTAAGCCTTTTCCACGATAGTTAGGTAAGCATCGAAAAAGTCAATTCTGTATTTTGGCGTTTTCTTCCCCACATCAAAATGAAGTGCCGGAATTGCACGTGCAATATCATAGCCAAACCTTGTCCTGAAAGTATCAGCCAGCTCACGTGTATAAATGTCGCGTGGAGTAGGGGGGTGTTCGTCCTGAAAGACTCCCGCGAGGCTTTTACCCATTGCTTCTCTGCCTACAATATTTTCTGTTTTTTGATATAATTGTTCAAGAAAAACATCTGTAGAAGCTTCGTTAAGATAAAAAGAGCGGTATGGAGTTGCTAATGATACTGCTACTTTCCATTTACCATTTGCCGGCAGATTCCATACTAAAACGTTATTCTTCACATATTGGGCAATGTCTATGCTTTTTTCATCGCGTGCAGTATCTTTTATTACCGGAAAAGCACGTGCATCCAGCACTGTTCCTTCAGAAAGGTCAATTTTTATCTCTTCCCCCGGATTGCCTGTTGCTGAAAGAAATTTTACCTGGGATGTTTGTGTATCTCCTACCTGTGCCGCAGCTTTTTCCAGCCAGCCATACTGGCCATAGCCTACCTGGTCGTAAAGCCATAATTGCATACCAAGCCTTTCGCACTCCTGATGGACATATTTTACCATACTCCACCATTCATCACTGAAGGATTCAGGGAAGCACCTTGCCGGAGAACGCTGAATGGGGCAAACAGCTTTTACACCTTTCTCCGATAATTTTTCCAGCTCCCATGTTACTCTTTCTTTTTTTAGAGAATCAGCTTCCCACCACCAGAGAGGTACCTCTCCCCATGTCGCATGGTCAGGGGATAAAAATGATTTCTTCAACTGTGAATAATCAATATAAGACTGTGCTGCAGACTCGATATTTGTCGCTATACATACCGAAACAATAAAGAATATTAAAAAAGTTTTTTTTGGATTCATTTGTATATTTTTTTAACGCATTTTTTCTTAGGCGAATTTAATAATTTATTGTATTGCTTTTTCATTGTGGCTTCTTCAGCCTGGTACTAACTTTTTTATGTTTATCTAATTTCAAGTGTTTATTTATGAGATATGAGTAAAAACTTGTTATGTAAATTATTTAGCCTTAATAAACTATACTACCTAACTCCTTTTACCCCTTAAAACCCACTTACTTTTTCAAGTAGCTGAAAAAAGTAAGCAAAAAAGTCACCGTTTAAGGGGAAATTGCTAAAAATCATTTAATTCCACTAAAATCAAATAACTGCTCCTTTTAGGATTTGTCTGACGGTTGTCAAACAGATTTGATTTTTATACGTTCCATTGCATGATTTTTTCAACCTCGTCAGTGGTAATTTTCAACATTAATTCAATGAATACTAAGATATTCATTTTTATCGTATTCTGACTCCTTATTGATAATTTATTGATGGAGGTTTCAGATCATTCCGGCAGTTGTTAATTTATTCATTAGGGGATTTAATCTTCCGATTCACTATGAGGTATCATTTTCCACATATGGGCTTTTTCTTTATCGGTTGAAACAGTGGGGAAGGCAGAAATTCTTATTTGTGCGCACCCCATTGGTATAAGCGTTATAGTTTCTTCAGCTTCAGTAGTGTAGGCCGGACTTTGCCGTAGTTCTTCCACTAATCCGTTCTCATCCAGTTGCCACTGGGGTATCTTTCTTGCCCTGACTTTGATTTCAAGAGGAGCATTTTCTGCAGAAAAAGGCATATTCGATGAGGGCCACTCTTTTTTAATTACCTCAAGGTCACTGACCGGATTTGCTTCATTCAGAATCAAGCCATAATTCCATGGTGATACGGGAAATATTTCCCATGCAGGCCACTTCTCGGTTCCTCCGCTTTTTACCTT
>CAZIOB010000189.1:0-5474 GCA_964540755.1 uncultured Prolixibacteraceae bacterium
TATCCTGGATATTTCCATGGGAAAACTCACAGACCAGAAAATGAATTATTCAGAATTTGTGAGATGGAAAAAAGAACAAAGGGAGATACAGATCGCAGCGTACCGCAATCAGCAGAAGATGATTGAAGATACGGAAAAGTTTATCGGGAGGTTCAGGTATAAGGCTACTAAAGCAGTACAGGTCCAGTCAAGGATAAAACAACTTGAGAAGCTTGACCGTATTGAGATAGAAGAAACAGACGAATCGCGGATAAGGATTAACTTTTCACAGGTTCCCCAATCAGGTAAAATTGTTCTTGAAGCAAAGAATATTACAAAAAGATTTGGCAGCCACCTGGTTTTAAATGATATTGGCCTGTCTGTTGAAAGAGGGGATAAAATTGCTTTTATCGGGAGAAACGGAGAGGGCAAGACCACTCTGGTCCGCATAATCCTTAACCAGCTGGAACATGAGGGATCAGTAAAAATTGGCCATAATGTGAAAACAGGATATTTTGCCCAGAACCAGGCTGAACTTTTGGATGGCGATTTGACTGTTTTTGAGACTATTGACGAGGTTGCCGTTGGTGAAGTAAGAACAAAAATCCGTGATATTCTCGGAGCATTTCTTTTTTCAGGAGATGATGCAGATAAAAAGGTAAAGGTATTAAGCGGCGGGGAAAAGTCCAGACTTGCAATTATCCGGTTGATGCTTGAGCCGGTTAACCTTCTTGTCCTGGATGAGCCGACCAATCATTTTGATATGCGGTCAAAAGAAATTTTAAAAGAGGCTCTTGCTGATTTTAAGGGTACAATTATAATTGTGTCACATGATCGTGAATTCCTGGATGGTATTGTCGATTGTGTTTATGAGTTCAGAGGAAAAAAAATTAAGCAACATCTCGGTGGCATTTATGATTTCCTGAGAAAGAAGAAAATTGAATCTATGACAGAGTATGAAAAATCTGTTTCGGCAGAAGAGAAAAGAAACAGGCAGGAGGCAAAACCACAAACAGGAAACAGGATAAATGATTTTGAAGAACGCAAAGAGATTAACAGAAATATTTCACGGCTGGAAAAGAGCATAAACTTAACTGAAAAAAATATAGAAGATCTGGAGTGTGAAATTTTTGAAATAGGAAAGGTTTTATCATCATCTGAAATACTTAATGATTCCTCGATTTTTGAATCTTATGACCAGTTAAAAGAAAAGTTGAGAAATGAATTCAAAAGATGGGAAAATGAACATACAGAATTAGAGAAGTGGAAATCGAAAATAATGCCCTGATGGATAAGAATGAATATATTTTTGGCACGCGTGCTGTAATTGAAGCTATAAAGAATGGACGCCCTGTTGACAAGGTCTTAATCAAAAAAGGGTTGAATAATGAACTGTATTCGCAGTTATATAGTATTATGAAGGATCATGGCATTACTTTTCAATTTGTACCGGTTGAAAAAATAAACAGGATAACAAGAAAAAATCATCAGGGAGTCCTTGCATTTCTATCTGCCGTGGAATTTCAAAATATCGAATTACTTTTGCCCGCCATATTTGAGTCCGGTGCATATCCGCTCATCATTGCTGTTGACAGGGTAACTGATGTCAGGAATTTCGGGGCAATCGCAAGATCGGCTGAATGCGGAGGCGCACATGCTGTCATAATTCCTGAAAAAGGGATGGCCAGGATAGGGGCGGATGCGGTTAAGACATCGGCAGGAGCTTTGAATCATATAGCTGTATGTAAATCAGCCAGCCTTGGTTCCACAATGAAATTTATTAAAAATTCAGGGGTAAAGATTATTGCTGCGACTGAAAAAGCAGAAAAAATATATACAGATACAAAAATGAATCTGCCTTTATGTATTGTGCTGGGAGCGGAAGATAAGGGGATTTCCCCTGATATTCTGGATTTGGCTGATGAGCAGGTAAAAATTCCTGTTTATGGGAAAATTGAATCTCTGAATGTCTCGGTAGCAGCTGCTTTGATGATCTATGAGGCAGTAAGGCAGAGGAATTTATAATTTATGAATGATTATTTATAAATTTTAGTCAGAAAGATTTTATTTTTGATTATCACAAAATCCGGGGCGATAGATAAACTACCTCAAGATTTTTTGCTTTGCATCTTCCAGTGAGGAATTTCATTTCTGTCCGGTAAAAATTTCTGCAAGTTTAATCATGAATGGGTATTGTCCTTTTAAATGACTCCTCAAGTGAAATAAATGTTTCGGTACTGGAAACCCCGCCTATTTTTTGGATCTGGGTACTTAATATTCTTTTCAGATGTTCATTGTTTTTTGCATATACTTTAATAAATATTGCATATTGTCCTGTAGTATAATGACATTCAACGATTTCAGGGATCATTTTTAATTTTTTTACAACTTCCGGGAAAAGGCCGCCTTTTTCCAGATAGATACCAATATAGCTGCAGGTTCTGAATTCTATTTTTTTTGGATCAATATTGTATCCTGATCCGGTAATAACTTCATTGTCAATCATACGCGACACCCTCTGATGAACGGCAGCTCTGGATATACCAACCTTATCGGCGACATCTTTAAATGGGATACGTGCATTTTGCGTAATAATTTCCAATATTTTTAAATCTATTTCGTCTAAAATATCTTTTGAGCTCATCGTTTTATATTTTCTCTCAAATTTATAAAAAATTAATATACTTTGATGTTATTTTGTCAGCCTAAAAAATAATTATTCAGGCACTGAATTTCGAGAGCACATTTGTAACATCTGTTCCGGAAGGAACCTGGAATACCCTGAGTTCGAACTCAGGAATTACTGCGAGAATATGATCGAAAATATCAGCCTGGACAGATTCATAGACAGGCCATGACTTGTCTTTGCAAAAAACATATATTTCCATTGGAAGCCCCCTGTCAGTCGGATTTAGGTGGCGAACCAGGAATGTCATATCATCATTTATTTTAGGATGCTGGTGCAGATATACCTCCAGGTATTTTCTGAAAATACCCACATTGGTCTGCCTCCTTCCGCTAATGAGGTCTTCATCGGATATATTTTTTCTTTTATTATATTCTTTTATCTCCTTTTCTTTTTCCCTGACATAGTCCTTGATTAATAAAAATTTTTCAAATTTTTTAAGCATTGAAGAGTTACATAGTTTTATACTGTTCATGTCAATATTCACTGATCTTTTAATTCTCCTGCCTCCTGATTCCTCCATCCCTCTCCAGTTGGTGAAGGATTCAGATACCATTGCATATGTAGGTATCGTTGAAATTGTTTTATCCCAGTTTTGAACTTTTACTGTGTTAAGTGTTATGTCAATAACAGTGCCGTCTGCCCCCCTGGCCGGCATCTCCACCCAGTCGCCTATTTTGATCATATTATTCCCCGAAAGCTGAATAGATGCCACAAAACCCAGTATTGTATCCTTAAATACCAGTATGAGAACAGCTCCCATGGCGCCCAGGCCGGCTAACAGTACAGTGGGGTCGCGTTCAATCAGTATAGCAATTATTAGTATCCCCGAAAGAGTGAAAATAAGAATCTTAAAAAGTTGAATGTACCCCTTGACAGGCCGGGTGTGTGCATATGGAGTCGTGTTATAAATATCGAGGCCCGAATTTAAGAGAGAATTTGATAAATAGATGAAAATAAAAACAAAATAGATACTGGCGATCTTAGATAATATACCTGCAAGGGAAAAGTAATAGTCACGGGATAACATTTCAATTGTTGAATCGCTTAACTGACTGATATCCTGGTTTATTTCAGGATACGAAAAATTTGCAGTAAGATATAGAATAAATGCAGGTGCAATGTGTGCAATGCCATTGAATACTTTTCTTCTGACAAGAATATCATCCCATGTGGTTTTTGTCCGGAGGATTATCTTTGCGATTATTTTGGTAAAGGCCAGTTTCATCAGATAGTATGATAACCATGTTATTAAAAAGATTAATAACAGGGTTAAAATCACTGCTCCCGGTTTGGCCAGGGTTGAGATTTCATCAATTTCACGTATATATTCGAGAAGAAACTTGTAAAAAGATCTCATAGAATGTAAAGATATAATATTAATTTAGTCAAAAATAATAAATGCATTGGATATGAAAAGGAAGTTGTTTCTGATTATTTTTATTTTTCCACTGGTTGTTGCAGGACAGGATACCATAAATGAATATTTTTTGAATAAAACATTGCGTTTTGATTTTCATCTTGGCGGAAATGCAGAAAGGGCAACAGTATATCCCGGACAGATGAAGGAAGAACCATTCTGGGCAGGTTCACATGTTAATCTTATAGATACCTTTAATTATGGGACATACCGGTTCAGGATTTTTGATGCATCCACCGGCAATCTTATATATTCCAGGGGATTCAACACTCTTTTCCAGGAATGGCAGACAACTGCCGAAGCAAAAAAGAAAGACAGGGTATTTTATAATTCTGTTGTTTTTCCTTTTCCACGTATAAAGATCAGGCTGGAAATTGATAATCGTCAGTGGGAAGGGGATTTCAGTAATTTGTTCAAAACGGTAATCGATCCTGATGATTATTTTATTTTACGGGAAGGCCCTCCCGGTTATAAAAGTGTTGTTATAACGGAAAATGGCAATCCTCGTCATAAGGTTGACCTGGTAATTCTTCCGGAGGGATATACAAAAGAAGAAATGGACAAATTCATTGAAGATGCGCAAAGGGTAACGGGTTATTTATTTGAAGAAGAACCTTTCAGGTCGGAAAAAAGAAAATTTAATGTAAGGGCGGTTTTAGTCCCTTCTGAAGATTCAGGAACAGATATACCGGGAGAAAATATTTATAAGAGCACCAGCTTTAATTCAACATTTTACACTTTTGATATTTCAAGATATTTAACGACAAGTGATATCAGGAATATAAGGGATGCCGCGAGTGTTGTTCCATACGATCATATTTACCTGCTAGTCAATACAGAAAGATATGGGGGAGGGGGGTTTTACAACTTCCTCAATGTTTGTTCGTCTGATAATTCACTTACCAGGGAGGTTTTTATTCATGAGTTCGGGCATGGTTTTGCAGGATTAGGGGATGAATATTATACATCCGAAGTTGCATATGAGAATTATTACAATCTGGATATTGAGCCATGGGAGCCAAATCTTACTACTTTAATCGATTTTGACAAGAAGTGGAAATCAATGGTTGCTGACAGCATCCCTGTGCCTACGCCGCGAACAGATAAATACAGAAATACTGTCGGCGCATTTGAAGGAGGAGGCTACACATCCAAAGGCATATACAGCCCTGCAATCAATTGTCGCATGAAAAGCAACACAGCAGAGGATTTTTGTCCGGTATGCCAAAAAGCCATACAGCAGATAATTGATAATCATTGTGAATAAGACTCTTTACTTTATCGACAGACACTAGTGTCGTGTCAAGCCTGCTCTAACGCACAATGATTCGTTCTTTTGAATTTCTACTGCGTTAAAAAATATTTACAGAACGCTGCTATGCGCATATT
>CAZIOB010000190.1:0-8890 GCA_964540755.1 uncultured Prolixibacteraceae bacterium
AGCCCTCCTTTCAGATGCTGTCACAAAAGTATCTCTGAAAAATGCTCTTACCAGCTTTAGTGATATCGCCGAAAGTGTTGATTACAACTGGCCGTTATCTTATATGCTTCCCGGTGTGTTAAAGGAATTTGATTTGCCGGACTGCTATCGTGCACTATCAGATAAAAAATTACGGCAGACAGAACCTTGGGATCATAGGGGTTAACGACTTATTTCTACTTGAATGGAATAGTAGCAAAATCTGAGTTATCAGCGTGTTACCCTTATCATATTAAATAAAAAAAGCTGCCTGAAAAGGCAGCGGAACTTTACCAAACGGTAAAGCGGAGCGTTGATGCTATTAAGATAAATGAACTTTTCATAGAAACCAAAATAGATATTTTAATTTCCGGCTATCCCGCAGTAAATTTAAAAAAATAGTTGTTCGATACTGCTATAAATTACTCCTATACGAAATTGGAAAACTATATTATTGATGTAAATTAGTAATTATGCGAAGTGCCAGGAAATTTGTAATCGGGGATATACATAGTCATTATGATCAGTTTATCGAAGTCCTGGACAAAGCCGGATTTCAAAATGAAAAAGATATTCTGATCAGTCTGGGAGATTTGGTTGACAGGGGACCAAAACCTATAGAGGTGGTTGAAAAAGTTATGGAGATAAAAAATTTTATCCACATTCTCGGCAATCACGATGTTTGGTGTTATCAATTTCTTAAACACAACTATAAACCGAATATATGGATTTCCCAGGGAGGTAGTTCAACGGTCAGGGCATACAGCGGGAAGCCGGAGCTGATAAAAAAGCACAGGGATTTTTTTAAAAAAGCCAGACTGTATTATATCGATGAAGAATCAAGATTATTTGTTCATGGGGGATTTAATCCCGATATCCCGTTTAAAAACCAGTCGGATGACAAAGAATTGCTGATATGGGACAGATCCCTGTTTAAAAAGGCAATGGAATATGACAGATCCGATAAGAAATTTGATGAATTCACAGAAATATATATTGGTCACACCCCAACCCAGTTTATACATGAATCATTGCCCGTAAAATACAGTAATCTCTGGATGCTCGATACAGGCGTTTATCTTTCCGGGATACTGACTATCATGGATATAAAAACAAAACAATACTGGCAGTCATCACCATTTAAAAATCAAAATTTCGAATAAATCTAATTGAAATTTTTCTGCAAAACAGAAATATCCTGAAAAAGCAAAATCCTTAGTCCTCGTAATGTTCTCACATTCTCCCTTATAATTTGTAATCCACGACATTCCATATTCCAAAAATTACTCTGAAATTCGTCTTGACTCCTAAATTCTTATATTCTGATATTCGTTACTCCGACATTCAAGATTCCGCTATCCGGGATTCCTATTTTCAAGACTCCGATATTCGTCATTCTAAATTCAAAAAGGTCCATTTATTATTTTTCGGACCGATTTCCTGACAGGGTATGGGTTGTAACCCGTATTTTTCGAGCAACTGAGGATCACAGAATTCATCTAATTTTCTACTGTCAGCCTCAATGGAAGTATTATTTTCAAAAACCTGCCGGTCATTGTCCCTGAGAAAACGATTCCTGCAATCCACCAAAAGATTATTTTTAACAATGTTCATATCAGGATTTTCACGTAAATTCTTTAAACCGGGGTATTTATTCTGATATGCAGGAGTTCTGATATCAACATCATTATAGATCTTTTCCATGATCACGGGAGATTCAAGCTGTTCCAGCCACCGTTTCTCACCCCATGGAGAAAAACTGACGGCCGCAAAACATTTATAGAAAAGATTATTTTCAACTACATTATCTTTTCCTCCATGGATCTGGACTCCTCCAAAATGTCGTGACCCAACACGCTCAAAGATATTTCCATATACCTGCACTCCGGAGATCATATCATCGAGTCTGACGCCTGCTGCTCCGTGCCGTGTTCCTCCGTATATATCCGACCAGTGATTATAACGTATAATTATTCCCCTGTACGAAGGATTATACCACATATCCAGTCCGCCCTGATCATCGGATTCATTGACAACATGGCTTATCTGGTTATATTCTACAATAAAATCATTGCCTTCCAGTCGCATAGCCGATGATGACGAATACCGGAACCTGTTATTATTCAGTCTGCTGCCGCAGCCTTCCAGCAACACTGCCGGCTCATATGTACGCTTAAACAGCGAGAAATGCTCTACTATGGTATTTTCAATGTAATGATTTGCAGGAGTGAGATCTTTCCTGTCGCCTCCTTTCATCTTAATACCCCCGCACCCGAAAGTATGGAGCAGGCAACCGGATATCCCGTGTCCCGTTCCATTGTCAACATGTATCCCATCCTGTCCGAATCGCTCAATACGGCAATCTGTGATTGTACAATTTTCTCCTTCGCTTATAAGTATCCCTGTTCCCCTTGCTTCCCTGAAAGTCAATCCTTTTAAAGTCAGATTCGAACAATTATTAATCTCGACCATATATGGATCATTAAAGACAGATAAGGTTACTTCCGCATTTGAAATATCAATCTCTTCATGAGGATACCAATAGAGTATTCCATTGTCCCTGTCGAGATACCACTCTCCCGGCCGATCGATCTCACAAAAAAGGTTAAGTCCGAAATACCTGAGACTATCCCTGTATCCATGCTGGTGATAAGGTTCCTCTATGTAAACAGTATTAGACAGGGTATCGATCTTTTCAACTGCCTGGTAATCCATCCGCCAGTCCCAGTACCAGTAACCTCCCAGTACCGGATCATCTTCCTTTGCCCAGCGGTCCATATAATTATCAGTATATTCAAATACGCCCTCAACAGTTCCACGTTTATTTATGTATGTCATTGGCAGTTCAGTATCTCCTCTGACTGATCCTGCTATAGTAAATCCTTCGTCCGGACAGCGGGCTAAAGTCTGCAGTTCACCATTGCAAAACAAATCAGGACGGTTACCAATTTCTATCGCGTCGCCAAAATCCTCAATTCCGGCTGTCCTTACATCGGTCATATAAACTTTTCCCCTTACATTATGATCCAGTAATTCCAACTTATCGGGATCCCTGAGCAAATGCCAGTTTTTTAATTGCTTACTACCGGTAAAA
Source organism: uncultured Prolixibacteraceae bacterium (assembly GCA_964540755.1). Lineage (GTDB taxonomy): Bacteria > Bacteroidota > Bacteroidia > Bacteroidales > Prolixibacteraceae > JAAYJR01. The sequence continues at coordinate 3,113 of CAZIOB010000190.1, forward strand.
ACAGGTTCTTCACCTTCTGAAGCCCTGTAGATAACAGGATAATCGTTGCTTCCCGATTCCCCGGAAGAAAAAATAACTGCCCTGTCCAATGGATAGGTGCCCCCTCTTATTATTACTTCAAAAACCTTTTCAGGATTATTTTTTCTCATCTCCCTTACTTCATCCCTTGCTCTTTCAAGCGTCAAAAAAGGCTGATCCGGTGTTCCCTTACCCGAATCATCCCCGTCAGGAGAAATATATATTGCAGTCTGCCGTGTACAAGATAAACCGAAGCAGAAAATAAAAGCGATAAGTAAATATTTATATTTGTTCATCAGGTAAAAATTTTATTATTATCGATAAATATTACTATTTTATCGAATAACCTTTCGTATAATTTTCAAAGACATCCTAATAATTCACATATTTTTTGACTCCCGACAATCGGAACAAGTTATACTCGTGCTGATTTTAATATTACGCCTGTTTTATTTATTAAAGATAGAAAATTAATATTTATAATTTGTTTCCTATCTTTGGATAAACAACAATTTATAATTCAATACTTATAAAATTCAATCAAATGAAAAGAACAACACTTTTTACATTATTAGCATTATCCTGTTTGCTGATTGCTCAATCAGCTGTTGCTGAGATAAAACTTCCTGCCATTGTATCATCAAATATGGTATTACAGCGAGATACCAAAGTAGTATTATGGGGCTGGGCCGATGCGAATGAGGAAATCACGTTAACTGCCTCATGGCTGAATAAAACAATGGATATCAAGGCCGACAACCAGGGCAACTGGCGTATTGAGGTAACAACCACTACCAGCAAAGAACCTCAAAGCATTAATATTAAAAGCGCAGAGTCCGATATCACTTTGGATAATGTATTGTTCGGAGAGGTATGGATATGTTCAGGCCAGTCCAATATGCAGCAACCTGTAAATGGATATAATGGTCAGCCCACTTATGGAACAAACATAGCTGTAGCGAATGCTGACAATCATGACCTGCGATTGTTCACTGTTGACAGGGCCGGCTCTAAAACACCATTAAAGGATGTAGAGAAATATATTTCATGGCAGCAGGCATCTCCTGATAATGTTGCTGATTTCAGCGCTGTGGCTTATTTCTTCGGTCAAAAGCTGCAGGATATCCTTGATGTGCCTGTGGGAATGATACATACATCATGGGGAGGCAGCAGTGTGCAGGCCTGGATAAGTAAAGAAGTGATAAGTGTATATCAGGAGGTTGACCTTGAAAATGTTGATATCGCACAAGGTACGAACCATATCCCGACAGCGTTATACAATGCAATGATAAATCCACTGATCCCCTATACAATAAAAGGGGCATTATGGTACCAGGGCGAGTCCAACCGTAATGAGCCGGATAAATATAAGGTGCTTTTCCCGGCAATGGTGAAGGACTGGCGGACAAGATGGGGAATTGGCGATTTCCCGTTCTATTATGTCCAGATAGCTCCGTTTTGGTATAGTGACCATGATGCTTTTTCAACAACAGATAATTCGGCTTTTATCCGTGAAGCACAATTAGTATGTGCTGATATCATACCAAATTCAGGCATAGCAATAACAATGGACATAGGAGAAGAATACTGTATTCATCCTCCAAAGAAAAAAGAAGTAGCGGAAAGATTGTTGTACAATGCACTTAACCAGACTTACGGATTTAAGGACATAGATGGCAAATCACCTGTTTATGAGTCAATGGAAGTGAAAGACGGTGGTATTGAACTGTCCTTTAAAAATGCCGAAAACGGCTTATATACTTTTGATAAATTAACCGGATTTGAAATTGCAGGGGAGGGGAAGGTTTTTTATCCGGCTTCTGCAACGATTGTAAGAGGACGGGCAGTATTTGTAAAAAGTGACCAGGTGCCTGTTCCAATGGCAGTACGCTATGACTGGAGCAACTGGATAACAGGTACATTATTCGATACAAACCTGCTGCCTGCTTCATCTTTTCGAACCGACGACTGGGACGATGCCACAAGATATGCCGGTAAATAATTAGCGGGAACAGGTATGGCGCGTTGACAAAATACGGAGTTGCTCTTGATATGGGGTAACAAATTATTTGATGATGTGCTGTTAAATGATTGTTTGCCTGACGGATTACATAGATATGGCTCTTTACAATGCATTATTGCCATGCCTGGATAATACAAATATGTAAATCATTACTAATGAATAAGTTATTTTTCATTCTAACAGGTTTGTTTTTATCAGGACTTGCGAACCAAAGTTGTGATCAAAAAGCAGGATCTTTATCCGGTCCAAATGTTATTCTTATTATTACTGATGACCAGGGATATGGTGATTTAGCCTGCCATGGTAATCAATATATAGAAACTCCCCATCTTGATAAACTTCATTCAGAATCGATACGGTTTACAAATTTTCATGTTAATCCGTTTTGCGCACCTACGCGGGCCGCATTAATGACCGGCAGGTTTTCAGATCTCACTCATGTGCGTACAACTATTAATGCCAGAAACCATTTGAATACTTCTGAAACAACAATGGCGGAATATTTTAAAGCTTCCGGATACAGAACAGGGCATTTTGGCAAATGGCATTTAGGCAGAAATTATCCTTTTCGTCCTGTTGACAGGGGCTTTGACCAGTGGGTGGGACATGGTGACGGTGGAACGGGCACTGCAAGTGATTATTGGGGCAACGATAAAATGAACGATACCTATATGAGAAACGGCAAGTGGGAAAAATTTGACGGATTCTGTACCGACATATATTTTGATGAAGCCATGAAGTTCATTAATAATAATATGGATAAGCCGTTTTTTATTTATCTGGCAACCAATGTCCCGCATGCTCCATGGAATGTGTTAAAAGACTGGAGGGATAAGTACGAAAAAAAATCAGAAAAATTTGAGAACGAAAACAGCCGGTCGGTAATTGATTTTTATGCTACTATCAGCAGGTTTGACATGAACCTGGGACGGTTGCGTAAATTTTTATCTGATAACGATCTTTCTGAGAATACTATTTTGATTTATTTAACTGATAATGGTACATCGGGAGGCAGTTCTGTTTTTAATGCCGGCATGAGAGGTGCAAAAGGCTCTGTATATGAAGGAGGACACAGGGTGCCATGCTTTTTTCACTGGCCGTCGAAAAAATATAATACGGGTAAAGATATTGACCGGATGACTTCGCATATTGATATATTGCCAACTCTTATTGATCTGTGCAATCTCAAAACTCCTGGAAAGGCAAAATATGAATTTAGCGGAAAAAGCTGGAAGGGCTTATTATCCGGTGGAGATGCCGGGTGGCAGGACAGAACGTTGTTCCTTCATTCGCAGAATATCACCCAGCAACATGAGAAATGGAAAAATTCACTTGTTGCCACAGAGGAATGGCGGCTGGTAAACCGTGATGAATTATATAATATTAAGTCTGATCCCGGAGAAAAGAAAAATATTGCGGAGGAAAATGCTGAGATCGTTAAGCAATTACAAGAACTATATGAGCAATACTGGGAAGAGATCGGCGAGGGAAAGTCTCCTGTTCAGAGAAATGTGATCGGATCAGGGGAAATAGATGAAACCTGGCTTACCTGTGATGCATGGATCCCTGAAAATGATTCGCCTCATACCTGGGATCAGTCTCATGTAAACAACGGTGTTATTAATTTTGGCTACTGGCCTGTTACAATAGCTGAAAGCGGCACTTACCTTTTTGAGGTCAGACGCTGGCCCAAAGAGGTTAATTGTGCTATAAGTTCAGCTCCTGCAGCACAAAAAGAAGCGGATATTTACAGTAAAAATATGCCTGTACTGGTTAACGGAGGAAAAATTTTCAATGCTGTAAAAGTTAAACTAAAGATTGGGGATGAATACTTTGAAAAAGATATAAATCCTGATGACGAGAAAGCAGATTTCAACGTTACACTGGAAAAAGGGGATACAGAAATACAAGCATGGCTCATGGATTCAGCCGGGAATGAATATCCTGCTTATTATATATATGTAAACGGGTAATAAAGGTAGATTTCAACAATACGCCGGAAAAAGGAGATACAAGCCTGGCTCATAGATTCTGTCAGTAATAAATATCCTGCCTGTTATTATATGGAAACGGGTAATGATGTATTACGACGAAAAATATATATCAGCATAATATAAAATAAACAAAATGGAACGGCCATGATTGTAAATCACACAAGTGTATGATTGAAACAGATGCGAACTCCGTATGATACCTTTGAAAATAATAAATTTTAACCAAAATGAAAACCAAACGAAGAAATTTCCTGAAGACAGCAGGCCTTATTGTTACAGGCATAGCCGGAAAAGGATTATTTGGAAATGATATTAAGGCAAACAATATAAATTCCACAACAAATCTCCCGGATTACATCAGACAATTTGAACGGTCTCATATCCAGAAATATAATATGTCGGGATTTGCAGCTCCGAAAATACCTGTTGTCCGTGCAGGAATTATAGGACTTGGGAACCGCGGTCCGGCTCATATCCGGACAATGACGAAAATTGAGGGAGTAGAAATAAAAGCATTGTGCGACCTTGTTCCCGAGAGAGCGGAAGCAGCAAAAAAAAGTCTGGAAAGCACAGATCATAATCCCAATATTTATGCCGGGAGTCCGGACGAGTGGAAGAAGCTCTGCGAAAGAGACGACCTGGACCTGGTTATAGTCACCACACCCTGGTATATGCATGCAGACATGTCGGTTTATGCTATGGAACAGGGCAAACATGTTGCTTCAGAGGTTCCTGTGGCCGGTACAATAGAGGAGTGCCGGAAATTGGTTGAGACAGCCGAACGCACCGGCAGGCATTGTATGATGATGGCTAATACCAGTTACAACGACTTTCCCCTGCTTACCCTTAATATGGCCAGGAACGGTTTTTTCGGTGAAATGGTTCACGGAGAATGCGGTTATATAGCAAACAAAATTCGTAATAATTTTTCCAAAGATACTTACTGGGATATGTGGTGGCTGAAACAGTATGCGGACAGGAAAGGGAATATTTATCCCGTACATGGCTTCTGCTGGTTAGCCCAGATGATGGATATTAACAGGGGGGATAAAATGAATTTTCTTGTATCTATTGAAAGCAATGACTTTGTCATGGGCAGTAAAGCTAAAGAGCTGGCTGCTGAGGATGATTTTTATAAGCCGTTTGCAGGAAAAGATTTCAGGGGTAATATAAATACTTCCGTTATTAAAACAAGCCGGGGACGAACAATGATAGTACAGCATGATCCGAGTACTCCCAGGCCGCACAGTCTTATTCATGCAATATACGGCACAAAAAGGTGTGCAAGGGAGTTTCCCATTCCGGCCAGCATCAGCAGCGAAGGGGGTAATCAATGGATTTCGGAAGAAGAGTATAATGCACTGGAACATAAATATACTCCCGGAATAGTAAAGAAGATGGGAGAATTGTCAAAAAAGGCCGGCGGCCATGGCGGAATAGACTTTATGCTGATGTGGAGGTTAATTGATTGTCTGCATAACGGACTGCCTCTTGATATGGATGTTTATGATGCCGCATCATGGAGCTCGATACTGCCGCTGAGCGAATGGTCGGTTAATAATAATTCCCAACCAATTGAGGTGCCTGACTTCACAACAGGAGCATGGAAAACCAACAAGCGTAATATGGATATCAACCTTGAAAAGGGCGGCAATACGGAAGTGAAATTATAGAATAATATATTGACATGAAAAAATTATTTGTTTTAATCTCGATCTTGTTTTCCCTTATCTCAAATGCACA
>CAZIOB010000191.1:0-98338 GCA_964540755.1 uncultured Prolixibacteraceae bacterium
CAAGAGTATGATTAAAACTCATGCGAGTTCCATATGATACCTTTGAAAATAATTAATTTTAATCATATGAAAATATTGATGTTTGGATGGGAATTTCCGCCTCATATTTCAGGAGGATTAGGAACAGCCTGCTACGGGCTCACTAAAGAGCTTGCCAGACTAAAAAATATTGAGTTACTCTTTGTAGTTCCAAAATCATTTGGCGACGAAGATCAGTCGTTGGTTAAACTCATTGGCGCTAATAACATCCCTGTTGCAAGAAAGGAAGTAATATTGGGCAAGGAAGAAAAAATAGAAATGCTTGAAGTACAATCTGAGATTATCCCTTATGTGACCGAAAAAGAATTTTGGAATCTAAAAAAGAAAAATCACCCTGCCAGGGCTCGTTTTGTCAGAACCGAAAAGGAATTAAAAATTAACTTCACAGGGGGATATGGCCCGGGCCTGATCGATGAAATAAAAAATTATGCACTAGTAGCTGAAATAATTGCTCATGAAAATAACTTTGATTTAATACATGCACATGACTGGCTGGCCTATCCCGCGGGTATTGCTGCAAAAAATTTTTCAAACAAGCCCCTGGTGATACATGTTCATGCAACCGAATTTGACAGAAGCGGCGACAATGTAAATCCTGTTGTTTATTCAATCGAACGGGAAGGAATGGAAACTGCAGATAAAATTATTGCCGTAAGTAATTTCACCAGGCAGACAATCATTGATAAATATGGTATTACACCGGGAAAAATTGAGACAGTTTACAATGCTGTTGAACCTCTTACTGATAAACAAAAAATAAAACTAAAAAAAGGATTCAGAGAAAAGGTAGTCTGTTTCCTTGGACGCATAACAATGCAAAAAGGCCCTGAATATTTTATCGAAGCTGCATATCTGGTGCTCAGGAAAATGAACAACGTAAGATTTGTGATGGCAGGAAGCGGGGATAAGATGAACGAAATGATCGCCAGGGTTGCACATCTTGGTATAGCTGATAAATTCCATTTTACAGGTTTCCTGAAAGGTATCAATGTTTACCATATGCTCCAAATGTCTGACGTAATTGTAATGCCTTCCGTGTCAGAACCTTTTGGAATTGTTCCGCTTGAAGCCATACAGGCAGGTATCCCCGTAATAATATCCAATCAGTCAGGAGTATCGGAAATACTCAGTAATGCAGTTAAGATTGATTTCTGGGATACCTTTGCAATAGCTGATGCTATTTACGGATTGCTTAATTATCCTGCTCTTTCAACATATCTTAAAAAATCCGGTAAACATGAAGCAGATAGTTTCAGATGGAATCTAGCGGCAAATCATGTACAGGAAATTTATAAATCCCTTTTAAAAAATTAATTTTAGAAGAACTGAAAAATCATGAAGTCGATCTGTTTATTCTTTCAGGTGCATCAACCACTTAGACACCGCCGTTACAGATTTTTTGATATCGGTAATGATCATTATTATTACGATGATTACACCAATGAAACAACAATCAAAGATCTTGCGAAAAAAAGTTATCTTCCTGCAAATAACCTGTTTTTGAAACTGGCTAAAGAACTAAAAGGTAAATTCAGGGTAGCCTTCTCAATTTCAGGTGTTGCCCTGGAACAGTTTGAACTTTACGCTCCTGAGGTTATCAGATCATTTCAAAAACTTTCTAATACAGGTTGCGTTGAATTTTTATCAGAAACATGGTCTCATTCACTCTCGTCTCTAAGCGACAAAACCACTTTTGAACAGCAGGTAAAACTGCATGAAAAACGTATTAATGATCTTTTCGGACAAAAACCAAAAATATTCCGGAATACAGAAATGATATATTCAGATAATATCGGAGCGCACGTTTACAAAATGGGTTACAAAGGCATTCTTACAGAGGGCGCCAGGCACGTACTCGGCTGGAAGAGCCCCAACTTCCTTTATGTAAATGCTGTTAACCCGAGATTAAAAGTACTTATGCGGAACTTCAAACTCAGCGATGATATAACATTCCGTTTTTCAAATACAAACTGGTCAGAATACCCACTGACGGCAGACAAATATTTTTCGTGGCTTAATAATCTCGGCTCCCGGGAAGAAATAATTAACCTGTTCATGAGCTATGAATCACTTGGAAGCCGTCAGCCAAAAGAGAGCGGAATATTTGATTTTATAGAACATCTGGTAAAAAAGATTGTTAATAGCGACAAACTAAGATTGTTAACACCTTCTGAAGTTATTAAAGAGCTGCAGCCTGAGTCAATAGTAAATGTTCCGAATCCTATATCATGGGCTGATGAAGAGCGTGATCTTACTGCCTGGCTTGGTAATGAGATGCAGAAAGAAGCATTTGAAAAATTATATGCTGCAGGCCGGCGTATGCACAATTGTACCGACGATAAATTAGTCAGGGAGTGGAACTTTCTCCAGACAAGTGACTATTTCTATTATATGTCAACCAAACTGTTTTCAGACAGTAAGATTCAAAGCTATATAAATCCGTTCGACTCACCCTATGAAGCATTTATAAATTATATGAATGTTCTCAGCGATTTTATTACAAGGCTCGATAGTTTTTACGGTAAAATGAAACCGGCAGAAAGAATAACAGCGCTCAATAAAATAGTAAATGAAAAAGAGAAAAAAATTAAAGAGCTGGAATCTGAATTAATGCTCCTCCGAAAAACAAAGCGTCAAAAAAAACAGAAAAAAGATAAAAATTAATATAAATCCTGTTTATTTTGCCACCTGATTATAAAAAATAAAACCAGTCTGACAATACATGAATCATTACCTGTGGATAAGTAAAACTGCATCAGTATTTTATGCCGTAATTTTATAAAAATATTTAATGAATGTAATGTGAAAGTGAGGAACTAATCGCCTTGTCTGCCTGATACAGTGAGGCAGAGTTCCATGAGTCCTCAAATTTTTTATTAATTAATTTACAAATAATTATAAAATTTTAAACACATGAAACCTCCATGAGGGTGAATTAAATTTTAATGGTGCCCTCACAAAAAAGAATGAATATAAGTTTTGATTGAAATGAAAATTTAAAAAACCTTGACTGACTAACAAATTGATTTATAAACATTTAATTTAATTATATAAACATGAAACCAGAAGACAAAAAAGATATTGCCAGAATAGAATATCAGGACCCTGTTTGGAAAAAAATAATTGTAGAGTCATACCTCCCCGACAGTCTGGCTCCTCTGAATGAACTCTCAAAGAATCTTTGGTGGTCATGGAACTGTGAGGGGCGTAATCTCTTTGAGCTTATAGATGCAAAACTTTGGAAAGAACATGCCGAAAATCCGGTTTCAATGCTTGCCGAAGTGAGTTACCAACGCTTCAGGGAGTTGGAGGAAGATGCCTATTTCACCTCTGAAATGAATAAAGTTTACAGGCAGTTCAGGCAGTATATGGACGAGAGAAGAGAACTAAAAAGACCTCAGATAGCCTATTTCAGCATGGAGTACGGACTGCATGATTCCCTGAAGATATATTCGGGCGGACTGGGAATCCTGGCTGGCGATTATCTGAAAGAGGCCAGTGATATGAAAGTTGATATGATAGGTATAGGGCTTCTTTACCGGTACGGTTATTTCAGACAGGTATTGAATCTTCACGGGGAGCAGATGGCAAACTATGAATTCCAGGATTTTTCAAAAATACCTGTACAGCCGGTAAAAGATAATAACGGTGAATGGATGAAGATCGAGGTTGATTTTCCGGGACGAAAAGTAATTGCCAATATACTACTGGTTAATATCGGCTCGGTTAAACTTTACCTTCTCAACTCGGACCTTCCCGAAAATATGGATCAGGACAGATATGTCACTCACCACCTCTATGGCGGCAACAACGAGAACCGCCTGAAACAGGAAATACTCCTGGGAATAGGAGGAATAAAAGTTTTGAATAAGCTGGGTTACAATCCTGATATTTATCATTGCAATGAAGGGCATTCCGCTTTTATCGGGTTGGAAAGAACAGCAAATCTTATAGAGAAACAGGGGCTTAATTTTGCTGAAGCCAGGGAGGTCGTGCGGTCATCAACAGTATTTACAACTCACACACCTGTGCCGGCAGGCCATGATTCATTTCATGATGACCTGTTCAAAATATATATGGAAGGCTTTCCATTAAGACTGGGAATTAGCAGGGAAGAGTTCGAAATGCTCGGTAAGGTATCATTAAAGGATAATTACTTCAATATGAGTTATCTTGCATGTAATCTCTCGCAGGGTATTAACGGCGTAAGTAAACTCCATGGCGAAGTCTCCAAATCTGTTCTTAAATCATTGTTCAGAGGATTCCTCGAAGAGGAGCTGGAAATCGGATATGTTACCAACGGGGTCCACTATTATACATGGACTGCCGAAGAATGGAAAGATTTGTATAAAGAATATTTTAGTGAACAGTTTCCTGAAAATCAGCTTGACTATGAAGTATGGGACCATATTTACCAGGTGCCTGACGAAAAAATATGGGAATTACGAAAAACACTGCGTTCCAAAATGATTAATTATTTTAAGGATAGGCTTTCTGACAACTGGATAAAGAGAAATGAAAATCCTAAATTAATTACCGAAGTTAAGCAGAAACTGAATCCCGATGCCCTTACCATTGGCTTTGCCAGAAGATTTGCCACTTATAAAAGAGGATATCTCATTTTCAGAAATCTTGAAAGATTGTCGAAAATAGTCAATAACAAGGAGTGCCCGGTGCAATTTATTTTTGCAGGTAAAGCACATCCGGCAGACAAAGAAGGCCAGGAACTGATAAAATATATTGTTGAAATATCCAAGCGTCCCGAGTTCAGGGGAAAGATCCTGTTTATACAGAACTACGATATTAGTCTTGCAAAGAAGTTACTCCAGGGCGTTGACGTCTGGCTTAATACCCCTACCCGTCCACTTGAAGCATCAGGGACAAGCGGACAAAAAGGGATAATGAACGGCACGCTTCATTTTTCTGTTCTTGACGGATGGTGGGTTGAAGGGTATCGTAAGGATGCCGGATGGGCATTACCGGCTGAAAGGGCATATGATGTGCAGGATTTCCAGGACGACCTTGATGCTGAAACAATATATAATATTCTGGAAGAAGAAATTATAAAAACTTTCTATGACAGGAATAAAGATGGCGTACCAATTGAATGGATAGATTATATTAAAAACACAATTGCTCTTATAGCTCCTCATTTCACTACCGGAAGGATGATGAAAGATTATCATGAAAGATATTATCTGCCTCAGTATAAAAGACATGGCAGCATAATAAACGAGAACTTCAAATGGGCAAAAGAACTTGCTGCATGGAAGCAAAGAATATATTCATTATGGGATGATATTGAAGTTAGAAAAATAGAGATCCCTGATGAGATGAATCAGCTCCTGAAGATAGGAAAAGAATATCCGATCAGAGTGAAACTGGATCTGAAAGGACTTGCTCCGCATGAGGTCGGTATAGAGCTTATAGTAACGGAAAACGCAGACAATGAAGTCCCCGGCATCTTGAAAAAACTTGATTTTGAACAAGAAACAAATGAAGGACCGGTATGTTACTACAAACTGAATTACAGTCCGCTGCACCCTGGAACATTCAATTACGGCATTAGAGTATATCCAAAAAATGACGGACTCCCCCACCGCCAGGATATAAAACTTGTAAAATGGTTGTAAATAATTCCTTTAAAGAAACTATTTATCACTTTAAAATTATATCATAAAAAATATGAACAGTTACAAACGGATTCTTTTAAAACTGAGTGGCGAATCCTTAGCCGGTTCTCAAAAATCAGGCATCGACGATATCCGGCTTAAAGTTTATGCAAAACAAATCGCTGAAGTAGCTAATATGGGTGTCCAGATAGCCATAGTGGCAGGTGGCGGTAATATTTTTCGGGGAATAAACCAATCTTCTGCCGGCATCGAAAGGGTTACAGGCGATCAGATGGGAATGCTGGCAACAGTGATAAACAGTCTGGCATTAGCAGCTGCATTAAGTAAATTCAATACAAAATCAAAAGTTTTCACCTCAATACGAATGGAACCGGTTGGAGAATTTTATACAAAACAAAAAGCAATAGATTCTTTGTCAAAGGGAGAAATTGCAATAATAGCTGGGGGCACGGGGAATCCGTATTTTACGACTGATACAGCAAGTGTATTGAGGGCATTGGAAACAGAAGCCGACATCATGCTGAAGGGGACACGGGTTGACGGCGTCTTTTCTGCGGATCCCGAAAAAGACCCTGATCCGGAAAAATTTGACAAAATAAGCTTCGACGAGGTTTATGCAAGGCAACTACGGGTAATGGATTTAACAGCATCAACACTCTGCAGGGAAAATAATCTGCAGGTACTTGTTTTTAATATGGATAAAGAAGGTAATCTTAAAAAAATAATTGAAGGTAAAAATACAGGCACATTGATATATTAGTGGATTTTATGGTTATAAAAATGAAGAAAAAAAATTTTCGTATTATTATATTTTTTTTATATTTGTTGGTATTCTGTTAGTTAATTCAATACTAAATCAATGCTGGAAGAAGTAAATTTTGTTATAGACCACTGCAGGGAAAAGATGGAGGCTGCAATAGATCATCTTGAAAAACAATTATTACACATCAGGGCAGGAAAAGCATCCCCTTCTATGCTCGACGGAGTTGTTGCGGAATATTATGGTGCTTTAACTCCACTCAATCAAATTTCAAATATCAGCACTCCCGATGCAAAAACCATAGCCATTCAGCCATGGGAAAAAGGATTAATACCGGTAATTGAAAAGGCTATTCTTGCAGCAAATCTGGGATTCAATCCGGAAAATAACGGGGAAATTATTCGCATTAATATACCTGCTCTCACTGAAGAGCGGAGAAGACAACTTGTCAAACAGGTCGGCAGAGAAGGAGAAACTGCAAAAATCAGTATCCGTAATGCAAGAAAAGAAGCAAATGAAAATTTAAAAAAACTGTTAAACGAAGGATTATCTGAAGATATGGAAAAGGATGCAGAAGAAGAAGTTCAGAACCTGACGGATAGTTACAGTAAAAAAGTGGATAAATTGATAAAAGTTAAAGAAGAAGATATAATGACAATATAATTATTTCTAGTTTTCTATTTTCTGAACATTGTTTAATTGTTTTCATGGCTTTGAGGCAGCTTACAGAAGCTGCCTTTTTCCTTTTAACAAACAGGCGCCCGGCAGAAAAAAAACTACCGGGCGCTTGAAAATACAGAACAGGCAAAATTAATAATTACCTGGAATCCTTTTGCTTGTTTTTCTTCTTCTTCATGAAATAATAAACAATCCCGACAAGTATCACAACTACAATCACAATAATCACTACTAAAGTTCCGGAACCTGATCCCTTGCCGGTTTCAGTCATTAACTCCTGCTCCATATATGCGCTGTCCTGTACACCCAGGTTATCAAGATAAGTTCCCTCATCCTGAGCTTTCAACAACATTGGCAAATTCATAATGCCAAAAAACAGTGAACAAATAACTCTTTTTAATGTTTTCATAATTCAATTTTTTTTTAAAGATAAGCAATAATTATTTCAATTTTGCAGATAATTCATTATAAAGCTCTTTACCAGGCTTATAATAAGGATTTATTTTTAAAAGTTTATTAATTACCTCAATTGATTCTTCATATTTTTCTTCATTGTAAAACCATTTTGCCTCTAATAATAAGAAAGGTTCGTAACAGGGAAAAATTTCTTTACCTTTGTTCAGGTAGTAATTAAAACGTTTAATGTCACCTTCTTTCAATTTTGTTTTAGCGAGATTCACATATAACCAGAGATTATTGGGTTCCCTTTGCATGGCCTTTTCCAACAATTCCGCTGCTGATTCCAGGTCTCCCTCCTTTAAGGCACGTATTCCATTAATATCAGAATTATCTCTTCGTTTTACCAAGACTGCCAGCGGATTGCCCCGGTGGTAAAAAATTTTAACAATCCCGTCCGGTTGCCACAAATCATTTTTCAATAAGTGAGGATGGATATAATTAATGCCAAACAGTCCGTAATCCCATTCCTGCGCACTACGCTCGAGGAACCGGGTATATTGATATTTTATATTGGGATGTCCGTAAAAATAATTATCCAGGTTGCAATTCATAGCAACGGTAATTTCCTTTGATCCTGCTATACTGATCATATATTCTGCAGGTTCCTTCATTCCATGGAAATAATAATCATATTCATAATCGGACCAGGCATTTCTGTTTCCCCCGGCAAAAGCATTAAAATATATATAATCGGCAGGAAAAGTAACAAACTGATGTCTGAAAGGCCAGGCCAGCAATAAAAGAAACAGACCGGAAATCCCGTAAGCTATAACTTTTCTGTTAAGGAATATTTGTTTTATAAGAGTATATATTCCGATTACAGACAATATTGCCAAGGGAGGCAGTATAAAAAGCATTTGCCTTAAACCACTGTACAGGTTTGAGCCGATAGCGACAACATATATAGGAGGGAATAAAAAAGAGAATAAAACCAAGCCTTTCAGAAGCAGGCTGTTATTATATGATGTTTTATTTATGATCTCTTTTATGTAAAAACAGAGAAAAATTAAAAAGCCTGACAAAACAAACAAAGGAGTAGAAATAAGTATCCATTTTGGCAAATAATGCCAGGGTAAATAAGCGCTCCAGATCATTTCACCTTCAAATATCTGTCGAATACTAACAGAATAGTGCTCCATTAAATTCAGACTTTTCAATGGATTTACAAAGACATTTTGTAAGGCATAAGGCCAGAACAGCAATCCTCCGAAATAACCTGTTATCAATATAACAGCGCCTTGTCCCGCCAGTTTTGATAAAAACGATTTTGATAAAATAATCTCTTTATAGCAAATAAAATTAAGGGTAAAGAACAAGATCAGGAAAAATCCAAGGAAGGCAAACAGTATCAACCCGCCAATCCTTACCGATATAGTGAAAGCAATTGCTATTCCCAGGGAGAGAGCGGTTTTCCAACGTGGCGAAGGTAATTCTTCAAGATATAAAATTATAAAATAGATAGCGGCAAGATAACCGGTTGCAAAAGGTATGTCCTTAAGGTTTCCGAATGCCTGGCCGGCAAGGCGGGGCATAAAGGCTAAAGCAAGGACGCCTGCCACAGCTGCTATCCATGAGCCTGAAAGTCTTCTTGTTATCAATCCGCCGAAAAACAAAAGAAGTCCGAAACAAAGAGCTCCTGTGTAATGCCTTAGGAGAAATTCGTCACTGACTTTAAAGACCCTGCTTACAAGCGCTGTTATGTTATCGACCGACTGGCCGTAATATTTAAGGTTACTCCTGGGGGTATTAAAACAGGACTTGTCTTCTCCCCCGGTAAAATACCAGTTAACCACTTTTTTTGCGTGTGGAAAATGCAGTTGCTCGTCAACATTAACAGCAGCCTTAGGAGCCATAACAACCAGACCTGCATAAATAACCAGCAGGGTAATAATGAAAATATTTTTCGAAAGTAATATTTGCCGTAAACTATTCATAAATTTTCTGGACAAAATATATCGGACGGCCTTGTACTTCCTTGAAAATACGGTAAACATATTCACCTATAAGCCCGAGAAAAGTTAGCTGCAGAGAACCGAAAAAGCTAATTGCAAGGAAAACGGAAGACCAGCCAATGGGCGCCCATCCCAATGCCTTTGAAAGGATAGTATATACAATAGCTCCCAGGAATATTATAATACCGATCATTCCCAGATACAAACATGCTTTCACAGGCCATTTCGAAAAAGAGTAGATTGCATCTGAAGCCATTTCAAACAATTTTTTCCGGCTCATCTTCGCCTCCCCCTCAGGCCTGTCGGGCCGGTCGTACAGGATAAACTCATGATTGAATCCAATGAAGTTACGTATTCCCGGCATGTATCTGTTCCTTTCGGAAAACTGAAGAATGGCGCTGAGTGCTTTTTTGTTCAGGATACAAAAGTTACCTGTTTGGGCTACCTGCCGGCCTTCCGTCAGTTTATAAAAAATACGATGAAAAATATTAATATAAATCCTTTTAGTAAATTTTTCATTCCTCGCCTCCCTGACTGCAGTCACAATGTCAGCGCCGGTAACCTTAATCTTATCGAATAATACAGGCACAAGGTCAGGAGGATCCTGGAAATCACCATCCATAACCACAGTATATTCTCCCCTTGCGTAATCCAGTCCGGCAGTAAGAGCTGCCTGCAGTCCAAAGTTACGCGAAAGGGATATAATCATCAGTCTGCCATGCTTTTCCTTATACCTGATTAATTTTTCCAGGGTGGTATCTGTGCTTCCGTCATCAACACAAACAACCTCAAAACTTTCTTTTGTGGTTTCCAAAGCAACAAAAAGTTCATCCAGCAGACGTTTAATCAGTTTCTCTTCATTAAGCAATGGAATAACAACAGATATCATAACACTTGATTATTATAGTTTATGCTGCGTCCCCGGGAGAGGAACAGGGAACTCCATATCAACAGGACCCATTTCATATTCGTCAGGACCCAGTTTCAGGGTGGAATTCATCATTTGTTCCCACGTAATTTTTTGTCCCGTATAAGCTGCCTCCCTTCCCATAATAGCTGTCAGCGTTGAGAGAGCAGTTCGTTCAGCTTCGACCACAGGTGTATGGCGGCGTATAGCAGTTACCATATCAATATGTTCCTGGACGTAAGGAGATATTTTTACAATTCCAGTTGACTGGCCTTCCCTGTTTTTAGGATATTCATATTGCCACTTAATGGTCCCGTCAAGATTATAGACAGTATTCTTACAGTTGGTGTAACCTTCTGTGCCCATAACCATTTCGCCAAGAGAGTTAGCACATCCGTCAATCTGCCGGCTCATGCTATGGGAAAAAATCCCGTTTCCAAATTCAAAATCAATACTGAAGAAATCATACTGATCACCTGTGAGCCTGCGCGCCCTGCCCCCAAATCCAATGGCGCTTTCAGGTGTACGCCCCAGGAACCAGTTCACAATATCAATATTATGGACATGCGTATCAAGAATATGGTCACCGCTCAGCCAGCAAAAATTATTCCAGTTACGGATCATATATTCCATATCACTCCAACCTTCTTCCCTTGTCCTGAACCATACGTGTGACTGCAGCCACCATGCCTTTGCAGAAGTAATTTCTCCAATTGCTCCCGATGCTACCTGCCTGTATGTCTCCAGATAATCACGCTGGTGGCGCCTCTGAGTACCGGTAACCACTGTCAGTCCCATATTCTCAGCCTTTCTTGATGTAGCAATTATTTGTCGTGCTCCCACCGGATCCACGGCAGCAGGTTTTTCCATAAAAACATGTTTCTTTGCCTGTATTGCTGCATCGAACTGTGCAGGCCTGAATTGAGGAGGAGTTGCCAGTATAACAACATCCAGGTCTAAGTCGAGCAATTTCTTATATCCGTCGAACCCAACAAATAAATTATCTTTAGGCACAATCACACTCTGTTTTTCAAGCTTACTGTAACAGTCCTCTATCTTATCCTGAAAAACGTCGGCCAGAGCAACCAGTTCCAAATCATTGCCGGCTGCCAAAAAGTTGAGTGCAGCACCGGTTCCACGATTTCCACAGCCTATAAGCCCTGCCTTAAGTTTTTTTCCGTCCGGCGCTTTATCCAAAAGGGGTGGAAAATTATAATCAACTGATTTTCTTTTTTTACCACAAGAATTTAAAGCTGTTATCCCTGCCAGACCCGCGGCACCAATGAGAGCTGTCCTTTCCAGGAATATCCGTCTCGATAGTTGATCTCTTTCCATGGTATATAATTTTTTATTTTTTTTCATCTTCATTTAAAATATCGGTATCACATACTATCCTTATCCCGACATCATTGCAATCGGAATACCACCAGATACTCTTGGGAATCTGGGGATCAGTATCTTTCCATTCTTCGCTGCGCGTATGTTCACGGTCGGCTATGCGCAAATTTTTCGGGGTATCTTTAAATGATCCTCCTCTTATCACATGTTCCTGTCCGTCACGCGGTCCCCTTGGATTATTAATAACACCTTGGGGATATTTGGCATATGTCTGTAGATCGTAATAGTCAGAACAAAACTCTGCAACATTTCCCAGCATATTTTTAAGTCCGAAAGGATTGGGTTTGACTACAGAGGGAGGCTGGGTTCTCAGCGGACTGTTCTGCTGATAAATTACATAAGTATTTATTATTGATGTATCAGGACCGAAAATTTTATTGATAATGCCTTCATCTTCATAATCCCCAGGCGTACCCTCGAAAAAGTAGGGCCCATCCGTACCTGCTCTCGCGGCATATTCCCACTCAGCCTCTGT
Organism: uncultured Prolixibacteraceae bacterium; assembly: GCA_964540755.1. Classification (GTDB taxonomy): domain Bacteria; phylum Bacteroidota; class Bacteroidia; order Bacteroidales; family Prolixibacteraceae; genus JAAYJR01. The sequence continues at coordinate 12,302 of CAZIOB010000191.1, forward strand.
GGGAAGCCTGTATTTTTTGCCTGTCACTTCACTCAGCCAGCTGCAGAATGTCTGAGCTGCATGATGGGTCATTGTAATAGCCGGACGGTCACCCATACCCCACCCCTGGTCGGGCGCTCCCCATGGTGGTGTAGGACCGGTGATAGCATCAACTTCCTCTTCGGCATTTTGTACTCCTTCTTTTCTTCCCTGGGAAGAGGTAGCGCTAAAGAATGCAAAAAAGGATTCCCATGTCACTTCAACCTCTGACATCCAGAAATCATCTACTTTCACTTCCCGTACAGGCCCTTCATCAAGTTCTCTGTAACTTTCATCAGGCGGGCTGCCCATTTTAAAGTCGCCACCGGGTATAGCCTTCATATTAAATGAGACCGGCGTACCAGGTATCTGCTCGGTAAAATCCTCAAATACAATTACCTCAGCCGCTTGTGTAAATAACTCCTTTGTCCCGTCAACAACCTCCTCCATGGTTAATCCTTCTATACCACGGTAATGGCCGACATCCAGATGACATTTCAAACAGGATGTGCTTTTCGGATCAATAACATATTTTAAATGTGACTCTGCACCTAATTCATCCAAAGTAGAAGGAAATAAATTAGTATGGCATTTTTTGCAGCCATCCTCATAAACAAATTTCCCGGCTGCTTCCAATGTCCTTTTAATTTCCCAGTCAATTTCATCAATATCCTTTGTAACGAAAACATAAAGATCGTGGAAGCCATGATAGGCCTTCCTTGTTAAAAAATAGAAAGTCTTGTCCTCGGGCGGCAGATGGCAATCAACACACCGGGTGGAAAAACCACTGAAATTGTTATGATGCAGTGAGAGCTTCCATGATGCATCAGCCTCAGGATGAGCGTGACATAACATACAAAATTCATTAGTTGATGTATATGTAACTACTTTGTTAAAAAGAACAAAAAATAACACTACCGAAAGTCCCCCGGTAATAAACAGCAAGAAGTGCTTTTTTTGAATTTTTTTTTCAGACATTGTATATTCTCTTTATAAGCAATTTTAATAACATATCCTTATCTGGTTATTAATACAAATAATACAAGCAGATTAATAACTACTTAATTTAAAATTAATATGTAAATTAAAATCCTGATTGACAATTTTTTAAATGAGATATAAAAATTTTAAAAAAAATACTTAAATTAAAATTAAAAACCTATTTTTGAAACAAAAATAATTTAAAATTAAGGACTGTATCATCTTCTGCCGAAAATATTTCATAGATATGAAAAACAAATTTTATAAAATAATAATTATAATAATTATCTTTTGTAATATATCTTACAGTGCAAGAGGAGCCGAATTCTCTGAAACTTCTTTTCTCATTGCGGAAATTAACTCTTCTAATCTTAGTAATACCAGGCTATGGGATTTTATTCAGTCAACAGGTTATACCGGGATTGAACTAAATGCCGTGCAAAAGGGAGAAAATGTTTACTTGACCGGATCATCCCGGAATTTCAGCGTCATTATAAACCGTCTTAAAAACATATATGATCATAATACTTTAAAAATAACTCCTGTTTTTATTAATTATAAAGGAGATATTTCCATACTGGATTCCATAATTGGAAATTCGTCAATCAGTTCATCAATATTCTATCTTCCAATCGGAGAGGCATGGCCTTCTTTAAAGTACCTTTTAGATTCAGATCGCAGGATCATCTTTTTTATCTCAGGGGATTCCCGGACCCCTGGCAGAGTTTTGCATCAAAGAGAAAATTATATTTTATACCAGTCAGCTTCAGGCATTAACAGCGAAAAAAACTTCCAGACAAAAAATAATTGTTTGAACCTGGAACTTATGATGATAGATAATTTCAATGACTTGCCTGTCGATGCACCTGACGGGAGCCAAAACCAGAATCTTGTCCCTGATTACATAAATTTTCTCCTCGGGAAATGGGCTCACTTCGGAAAGAGGCCAAATTTCATTTTCGTTGGAAATGATATACTAAAATTAAGCTTCATTATATCCCAGCTAAAGTCATTTACCTATATAAAAGGGACTGTAATGGCATCAGAAAAAGTTCTCGAAAAGGTTTACTGGAGAAATCCTGAAACAAATTTTACCGGGGGCAGGTTTAGTTTTCCATACAGGGGCGGGGAGGAATTAACTTTGTCGCCTTTTGTGCCGGGGTACAAAATAATACCGGAACAAATTATCGTGACAGGGGAAATGGAGGTCCCGGAAAACTATAACATCATGGCCGTTCCACTGAAACTAAGCGAAAATCTGACAGCAAGTTTTAAGTTTAACGGATCGGTTAATAACGTACTCTCACCATCCGATGATTTTCCCGGAAAAAATTTTTCATTCAGCCAGGACATTGAAAGAGGAACTTTATTAAAACTTCCTGAGAATTCAAGTATAAATCTTGGTTCACCTGATAAATATGGATTAAGAAACAGCAGTTTCTCAGTAAGTTGCTTTGTTAAATTCAATGAAATACTGGAATTCGGAGATAATGCTGTGCTTGGAAATTATGAGAATGAATACCGCAGGGGATTACATTTAATTCTACGTTCTGGACATCCTTATTTCGGACTTTGGTCAAATGATTATGTATCTAAAGAAAAACTTGAACCAAATGTATGGTATCACCTGGTATGGCGCTATATGGTTGAAACAGGCCAACAGGCTATCTTCCTGAATGGTAAGAATATTGGCAGCTCCGATGGCCACCCTCCCTTTTTAGGGACAGGCGACATCCATCTTGGAAGTGCACTCTCACAGGGGGCGAGCCTGAGAGGATATATTGATGATCTTCATTTCTGGGATCGTCCATTGGGGACAGAAGAGATAAACAGGCTTGTTTTAAACGAAGACATATTCTTTGATACAGCTGGTGAATATCCGGTAAATTTTGCAAAATATGGATATATAATTATAATTGCTATATCTCTTATAACAGGCAGCATATTATTGTTCCTGTTGCTGCGTCACAAAAAGAATACTTCAGTCAATCCCGCTAATATTCCGGCTGCCGCTAAAAAAAATATTACTAACCAGATAAACCTTTTCGGAGGATTTAAAGCTATTGATAAGGATGGGAATGATATAACCAGCTTGTTCACTCCAAAGATCAAAGAATTATTTCTTTTTACTCTTTTTATGTCCCTTAAAAATGAAACAGGTGCCTCGGTCAGGGAGGTAAATGAATGTCTCTGGCCCGGACTGCCTGTTAAAAAAGTAAATAATAACAGGTCCGTCACCCTCAATAAACTCCGCAAAATACTAAATTATATATATGGAATAGAAATAATAACATCTAACGGCTTTCTAAGGACAGAATTTAAGGAACCATTTTTTTGCGATTACATTGAAGCCTATAAACTATGCCGGTTATCAAATGGATTAAATAAAAAGCAACTGGAAACATTTTTTATGTTGGTAAATAATGGCAGATTCCTGAAAGATACTGACTGGGACTGGCTTGATGAAACCCTTGGCTTTGTCGGTAATCAGGTAATAGACAATCTCCTTAAACTTGCTTCAGTTTATAAAGATGAGAACAATTTCTCAAAGACAGATTCAATTGCAAAACGTATCCTGGAATATGACGATCTGAATGAAGAAGCTGTCTGGCTGCAAATATGGGCCCTCCTTCAAACAAAAAATGATTATCTGGCGAAATTCCATTTCGGGTCATTTGTTACCAAATATGAGGAATCGCTTGGGGAAACATTTCCCATGGACTATGACCGGTTTGTCACTCATTATTCTTATATTTTATAGAAAATCAAAAATATGAATAATAAAAAATTTCCGGCCTTTAATGCAGTAGTGCTTGATCTTGACGGCGTAATAACTAAAACAGCAGCAACTCATACTAAAGCATGGAAAAAAATATTTGACGAATATTTAAAAAAACGGGAAGAGGAATATGGTGAGCCGTTCAGTGAATTCTCCCCGGAAGATTATCTTACTTTTGTTGACGGCAAACCACGTTACGAAGGAGTGGCCTCATTCCTTAAATCCCGGGGTATAGAACTTCCATATGGCTCTCCTGATGACGGACCGGATGCTGAAACTGTTTGTGGTTTGGGCAACCGCAAAAACAAAACCTTCAGAAAAATCCTTAAAAGGGAAGGAACGGAAGTGTATCCGTCAACGATGAGATTACTCAGGGAACTGAAAGAATATAATATTCCCCTTGCAGTTGCTTCATCAAGCAAGAATTGCAAGGCTATTCTCAAATCTGTTAATCTTTCCGGATTCTTTGATGCCAGGGTTGACGGTAACGTATTGGAAGAACTGGGACTTAAAGGCAAGCCGCAGCCCGACATGTTTACAAAATCCTGTGAACTGCTGGGGGCAAAACCTTCAAAATCAATTGTAGTGGAAGATGCAGCTTCCGGTGTTAAGGCCGGTTCGCAAGGCGGTTTCGGCCTGACTATTGGCGTAGCAAGAAAAGAAAATGCTGAAGAGCTGAAGCAAAACGGGGCCGATTATGTTGTGAAAGACATCAAAGAAATAGATGGAATAAAAGGATTAAATGATCTTTTTAACATGTTTGCTTAAAGTTTTTCTGATATTTCATTGATGCTTCTTCGGACAAATTCCCTATTGTAATAGTCTGAATCAATGATTCTGCCATTCCATACTATCAGATCAAGATCTATAGTCCGTGGTCCGGATTTAGGCGCAGAACGATCGCGTCCCAGCCTGTCTTCGATCTCTTTAAGAATTTTAATAAGCTCATCCTGCTTCAGGTGAGTTTCAGCCATTACTGCCCCGTTAGTAAAATCGGGCTGGTCGGCAATCCCGACAGGTCTGGTTTTTATAAATGAAGAAACCCTTATGACCTTCACTGCCTTTTCCAACAGTTCCATCATGGCTTTAATATTATGTTCCGGATCAATATTGGAACCAATGCCAATTAATGCAATATTACGATTAGTCATTGCCCCCGTATCTTACCTTTTTAAGATTACAAATGCTATTTCCTTTTTTCCATTACCAATGAAACTGATTCAGCAAACCTCAGGGCGCCGGGTTTATCCACCTCCACACGTGCATACTTTACTCTGTTCTCCTTAATTAGAAGATCCAAAATTTTTACGGTTAGCACTTCAAGCAGTTTAAACCGGCCCTCCTCTACCATTTTAATCACTTTTTTCGTAATAATCCTATAGTCTGCTATGTCTAAAGGCTCATCAGATGCCATAGCTCTCCCCGGGATATCTGTCTCAATTTCAAAATTGATAAGCACATCCTGTTTTTTCTCCAGCTCATCCGGATTAAACCCTATATAAGTTCTGAGCAGTAAATTTTTTACCCTGATCTTCATTCCGGATATCTCATTGTTCATTTCTATCTAAATTTTCACCCCCGTCAGCAAAAAGCAACTGACCGGTAATATATTCATTATCAAGTATATAATCTAAGCTTTTCAAAACATCTTCAGGACTCCCGGGGCGTTTCATTGGTATCTTTTCCGCCAATTTCCATAAGTAATCCTCTCCCTTTCCCTCAGGAGGCAATGTTAGTCCGGGTGCAATAGCATTTACCCTTATATCCGGGGCAAATTCAAGAGCGGCCATTTTAGTCAGTTCCCACAAACCTTTTTTTGATAGTGAATAAGCGGCATAATCAGATCTGTTTTTGGTAATCCTTGTATCTGTGAAATTTACTATGTTACCCTTTTTAAAATACCTTGCAAAGTCTCTTATAAGAAAGAACGGAGCCTTTAAATTCACAATAAACTGCCTGTCAAACAATTCATAATCAGTATCATGAATATAACCGCTGTCAAAAACTGATGCGTTATTAACCAGCAGGCTGATTTGGCGCATCTCTTCAGATGCTCCTGGAATCAGGGTCCCCAACTCAATTTCACTTGTCAGGTCGGCTTTTATGATGATAAATCTCTGGCGTGGATGTTTTTTGCTTAATGAATCTGTTAATTCCCGGGCATGCTTTTCCGACCGGTTATAGTGTATTACAAGATCCCATCCTTTTGATGCCAGGTGTTCTGCAACAGCTTTGCCGATCCGCTTTGATGATCCCGTTATTAAAGCAGCTGAATTCATTGGCCGTTTATCTGTTATATGTGTTGAGTTTACTAAGATATTTTCCAATTATATCAAATTCAATATTTACAACAGTTCCTTCCTTAAATGTATGGAAATTAGTGACTTCATATGTATATGGAATAATTGCCACCTGGAAAGTGTTATCCATGGAATTAACTACGGTAAGACTAACGCCGTTAACTGATACAGAACCTTTTTCAACTGTCATATATCCCTGTCTGGCTTTATCAGGATCAAAATCGTATTCAAAGGTGTAATACCAGCTTCCCCCGGCTTCCTCCACTTTTGTACATACAGCAGTCTGATCCACATGGCCCTGAACAATATGTCCGTCGAGACGTCCATTCATAACAACACTCCTCTCCAGATTAACCTTGGATCCTACTTGAAGGAAACCCAGGTTGGATTTTAAGATTGTCTCTTTAATTGCGGTAACTTTATATGTCCCCGATTCCCTGTCGATCTCCACGACCGTCAGGCAGACTCCGTTGTGTGACAAGCTCTGGTCAACTTTAAGTTCATCTGTAAATGAACAGGTGATTGTAAAATGGACATTTTCTTTGTCTTTTTCAATAGCAGTTACAGTTCCGTATTCCTCAATAATTCCTGAAAACATAATGATCCAAAATTTTATTAAAATTATAACAAAGAATAAAAAGCCGGCAAATGCCAGGTAGTTAAATTTACTTTTATTACTCTTTACCTATCTCCCATTCAAATCCCTCTTTTGTATCCTTAACCACTATTCCCAGATAATTAAGCTGATCCCTGATGTTATCAGCAGTTGTCCAGTCCTTTCTGCTTTTCGCCTCAATCCTCAGATTCAGGATCAAATCGATAAGTTTGTCAAGCAACTTATTCTTTACTCCATCTGTTTCCTCCTGTCTGAGACCCAGGATATCAAAAACCATAACATCAAAGAAAGATCTTAACTCTTCCAGGTCCGGCTGTAAAATCTGTTCATTTCCTGATTTAATAGAATTGATCATCCTGACTCCGTCAAACAGGTGAGCTATTGCTACGGGACTGTTAAGATCATCATTAAGTGCATCAAAGCATTTCTTTTTCAATCCGGTAACATCTATAGTAGATTTATCTGAGCATGGGAGCGATTTCAAAGATTCTGCTGCAGATAACAACCTTTCCAAACCCTTTTCCGCAGACTTCACAGCCTCATTGGAAAAATCTATTGTACTGCGATAATGTGCCTGAAGGATAAAGAAACGTATCACCATTGGAGAATATGCCTTGTCCAGCATATCATGACTCCCCGTAAACAATTCATCAAGGGTAATAAAATTCCCAAGTGACCTGGCCATTTTCTGACCATTAATGGTTATCATATTATTGTGCATCCAGTAACGAACAGACTCCTTGTCATATAAAGCAACCGACTGGGCAATCTCACATTCATGGTGAGGAAATGTGAGATCCATTCCTCCTCCGTGAATATCAAACACCTCTCCAAGATATTTAGTGCTCATAACCGAACACTCAAGATGCCATCCGGGGAATCCTTCGCTCCATTTAGAAGGCCACCTCATTATATGTTCCGGAGACGCTTTTTTCCATAAGGCAAAATCAAAAGGATTTTTCTTTTCATCCTGGCCTTCCAGCTTACGGGTGTTTGTCCTTATCTCATCAAGATTTCTGCCTGACAATATCCCGTAATGGTATTTCTGATTATACTTTTCAACGTCAAAATACACCGAGCCGTTAACTTCATAAGCAAATCCTTTCTTCACCAAAGCATCAACCCATTGCTGCTGCTCTATTATATGTCCTGTAGCACGCGGCTCAATATCGGGAGGCAGTACGTTCAGCTGTGACATGTTACGATGAAATGTGTTCATATATTTCTGTACAACCTCCATTGGTTCGATTTGCTCCAGCCTGGCCTTTTTTGATATCTTATCCTCTCCGGATTCCTCTGCCTCATTTTCCAGATGGCCTACATCTGTAATATTTCTTACATAGCGAACCTTATATCCAAGGTACCGCAGGTATCTGTATAGTAAATCGAAAGTTATATTAGGCCGCGCATGGCCAAGATGGGAATCACTGTAAACAGTAGGCCCGCATACATAAAGGCCTGCCCTCCCCCCCACAAGTGGTTTAAAAACCTCTTTGCTGCGTGATAAGGTATTATAAATAACCAGTTTACTCTTCATTTTTTTCAGTTTTTTCCTCTAATTCTTCATTTTTCCCCCTTCCTGAATCATCAAAATATTTCCTGTAAAATAAGAGAATAGAGAATATTCCTATTGTTATTGAAGAGTCGGCAATATTAAAAACAGGGCGGAAAAAGATAAATTCATTGCCTCCCCAAAATGGTAACCATTCCGGCAGTGTTTCCCGGATAAGAGGGAAATAGAACATATCCACGACCCGGCCATGAAAAAATTCAGCATAACCCCCTCCCGCCGGCATAAATTCCGCTACCTGGCCATAACTATGTTCAAAAATCAGTCCGTAAAACAAACTGTCGATTATATTGCCGATAGCTCCCGAAAAAATCAAAGCTATACTCACAAGGAAGCCAAAAGCAATTTTACTCTTCCGGGTAAGTTTAACAAGATACCATCCAATAGCTATAACTGCCAGCAATCTGAAAATACTAAGGAACAATTTACCATATTCACCGGCAAACTCAAAACCAAAAGCCATACCGTTATTTTCCACAAAATGAAGATAAAACCAGTTCTTAAACACTGTAATCTCTTCACCAAGCGACAGATTGGTTTTTATCCAGAATTTCAATACCTGATCTGCTGTGATAATTGCCACTACAATAATCAGAAGTTTTAATCGTCGATATTTCATATTTATAACAAAAAACTCCCGGAAATTCTTTTATATGATAAATTCCGGGAAGGGAAAAGCCAATAACCCTCGTTAAACTATTTCATCTTATTTTTGGCATCAATGCATAAAGTTGCATGAGGCACCGCACGAAGCCTTTCTTTGGAAATAAGCTTGCCTGTCTCGCGACAAATACCGTAAGTTTTGTTCTCTATGCGGATAAGGGCAGCCTGCAAATGCTGAATAAATTTAAGCTGTCGCTGGGCTAATTTCCCTGCTTCTTCTTTGGAAAGAGTGGCTGCTCCTTCCTCCAGTACCTTAAACGTGGGCGAAGTATCCTGCGTATCATTTCCATCGCCATGAGTAATGGAATTCCTGTACATAGAATAATCCTCTTCAGCTTTTTTTAATTTCTGAAGGATTATCTGTTTGAATTCCATCAACTCTTCATCTGAATATCTGTTTTTTTCTCCCATAATAATAAGGATGTTAATTAATTCTGTCTTTTAACTCACATTCAAAAATAATAAAATTTTATAATCCGTTGTAAATCGTATAACATTTACTGTACTCTTTTCTCAACAGCTATCTGTGTTACAATATCTTTATCTATTTCAACCTCTTTAGATGATAATTTGTTCATGCTTCCGACCAGTTTAAGATCAACTGCCAAGGTCTGGTCACAAATATATTCCCTGAAGTTTTTCACTGCATCATTAATGTAATCGTGTTTCAGAATAATAATATTAACACGGTCAGTTACCTCAAAATTGCTCTCTTTTCTCAGATTCTGTATCTTATTGATGAATTCCCTGGCAATACCTTCCTGTTTCAGTTCTTCAGTGACATTAATATCCAGGGCTATTGTCATGTACCCATCTGTTGCAACCGTCCACCCCGGAATATCTTCAGTTTGTATTTCAACGTCTTCCCTTGTAATGGAAATTCTATCATCCCCTGCCGCAATTTCAATCTCCCCCTCCTGTTCCAGTTTATTTATATCTTCCTGTCCGAATTTGGAAAGGGCAGCAACTATAAATTTCATAAGTTTACCATATTTAGGACCCAGAGATTTAAAATCGGGTTTGATTTTCTTTTTAATAAAACCGGATGTATCTTCAAGATATTCAACATCTTTAACATTAACCTCCGTTAAAATAATATCCTTTACAGCATCAAACTGCCTTTTAAAATCAGAAGAAAGCACCGGTACCATGATTTTTGCAAGAGGCTGTCTGACCTTAAGTTTTTGTTTCCTTCTCAGGGCAAGTATCATAGAAGAAGCTTTCTGGGCTATCCCCATTTTCTCTTCCAGGTCTTTATCGACAAATGCTTCATTATATTCCGGGAACCAGGCCAGATGAACACTCTGGTCTTTTTCACGGTCTGTTATACTGTTAAGATCTGTATAGAGCATGTCAGCATAAAAGGGAGCTATCGGGGCCATCAGTTTTGACACGGTTTCAAGGCAAACATAGAGAGTCTGGTAGGCTGAAATCTTATCTGCAGAATATTCTCCTCCCCAATATCTTTTCCTGCTTAACCTGACAAACCAGTTACTGAGATTTTCAATCACAAATTCCGATATTGCCCTTCCCGCGCGCGTAGGTTCATAGTTATCATAGCTTTGTGCGACTTCGTTAATTAAAGAATGTAAAAGGGAAATTATCCACCGGTCCAGTTCCGGACGACCGGATACCGGAATTTCTTCTTCCTGGTATATGAAGTCATCCACATTGGCATATAAAGCAAAAAAACTGTATGTATTATATAATGTTCCGAAAAATTTTCGCTGAACCTCTTCAACACCGGCAATATCAAATTTCAGGTTATCCCATGGCTGGGCATTTGTTATCATATACCAGCGCAAAGGATCCGAACCATACTTTTCAATTGTTTCAAAGGGATCAACTGCATTGCCAAGACGCTTGGACATCTTATTGCCTTCTTTATCAAGCACAAGGCCATTGGAAATAATATTTTTAAATGCTACTGAATTGCTTACCATGGCAGCAATAGCATGCAGGGTAAAAAACCAGCCGCGTGTCTGGTCCACCCCCTCTGCAATAAAATCTGCCGGAAAAAGGGAATGCCATTTCTTATCCTTCTCCCCCGAAAAGAGCAGGGGATTAAAAGGATAATGATGCTGGGCATATGGCATCGCCCCCGAATCAAACCATACATCGATAAGATCAGGTTCTCGAAACATTTTTTTGCCACTCGGTGAAACGAGCACAATTTTGTCTATAAAAGGTTTATGCAGGTCAATTCTATTATAATTTTCTTTTGAATAATTACCCGGTTCAAAGTCCCTGTAAGGATTATCCTCCATAAATCCGGCTTCAATAGCTTTTTCTGTCTCTTTGATCAACTCTTCAACCGATCCTATGCATATTTCTTCTGAGCCGTCTTCTGTTCGCCAGACAGGCAGGGGGGTTCCCCAAAAACGTGAACGGCTGAGATTCCAGTCCACCAGATTCTCCAGCCAGTTCCCGAATCTTCCTGTGCCGGTTGACGGAGGCTTCCAGTTAATAGTATTATTCAACTCCACCATTTTTCCCTTCACGGCTGTTGTTTTAATGAACCATGAATCCAGCGGATAATATAATACCGGCTTATCTGTCCTCCAGCAGTGGGGATATGAATGAATATGTTTCTCTATCCTGAAAGCTCTGCCCGCGAGCTTCAGCATAACTGCTATATTTATATCAACAGAAGTATCATCTTCTGACGGTTTTTCGTCATATTCCTGTTTAACCGACCTGCCTGCAAATTCATAATATTTATCTGTATTTACACGTTCGGCAACAAATTTTTCCGACATATTCTGGATTGAAAAAAATCGTCCCTTACGATCTACCAGCGCCTGGGTCTTACCGTCGATATCCTCAATAACAAGAGGCGATATGTCGTTTTGTCTGGCTACACGATCGTCATCAGCCCCGAAAGTGGGCGCTATATGTACAATTCCCGTACCTTCACCGATGGTAACAAAATCACCGGTGATAACCTCAAATGCTTTGCCCCCGGGCTTAACCCAGTCGATCAGTTGCTCATACTGGACCCCTTTCATCTCATCTCCTGTATATTCACCAATTATCTTGTAAGGAATTTTTTTATCACCGGGTTTATATTCTCCAAATGAAAGTTCTGCATTTTGTTTATCAAAAAAAACCGGGAATAAATCTTTTGCAAGTATAACTGTTTGTGGTATCCCTGTATAGGGATTAAATGTTTTTACTTTCACATACCGGATGGCAGGCCCCACACAGAGCGCTGTATTGGAAGGCAATGTCCACGGTGTGGTTGTCCAGGCCAGAAAGAACAAATCAGTATCAACATCACTGAAAAGAAATCCGGACCTCTCATTGTTAATAGCTTTAAACTGTGCGACAACAGTAGTATCTTTAACCTCACGGTAACATCCGGGCTGATTAAGCTCATGGGAGCTTAATCCTGTTCCTGCAGCAGGGGAGTAAGGTTGAATGGTATATCCCTTGTAAAGGAGTCCTTTTTTATATATCTGTTTTAACAGCCACCATACAGTTTCTATATATCTGCTGTCATAAGTAATATAAGGATCATCCATGTTTACCCAGTAACCCATGATACGGGTCAGTTCCTCCCATTCACGGGTATATTTCATTACTTCTTTACGGCAGGCTGCATTATATTCTTCAACTGAAATTTTTTTACCTATATCTTCTTTATTTATATTCAATGATTTTTCCACATTCAGCTCAACCGGCAGTCCATGCGTGTCCCATCCTGCTTTCCGGTACACCCGGAATCCTTTCATTGTTTTATAGCGGCAAAAGATATCCTTGATGGTCCGGGCCATAACATGATGTATTCCCGGCATACCATTAGCCGACGGAGGACCTTCATAAAAAACAAAAGCAGGACGGCCTTCGCGTGTTGAAATACTTTTGTGAAAGGTATCATCTTTATCCCAACGACTTAAAATCTTCTTATTGATCTGAGCCAGATCAAATTTTTTATATTCCTGAAAACCTCGTACCATAAATAAACAAATAATTATCAGAGTCTCACTGAAAAAATGCAAATATAGGAATTTTTCAGGGCGGGTATCTGCAAATAGTAAATAATCACCAATAAGTTATAAATAATCAATTGTAAGCCATTCGAAATTCTAATATTACTATATTCGGGATTCAAAATAATAAATCATCAATAATAAATAATAAATTGAAAGGTTTCTTTGCCAATTAAGTGTTATTTTTACTACCCGGAATAATAAATTGATATAAACTAAAAACAAATAACAATGGATTATTTTTGCCGCTTTAATATGTTAACTCTTATCTCCGTAATTTTGTTGGCGGGTTGCGACCCGGAAGCCCAACAGCCTGAACGTCCCAATATTTTATTTGCCATTGCTGATGATGCTTCACATCAATTTTTCGGCGCCTATGGATGCGATTGGGTAAAAACTCCTGCATTTGACCGTGTTGCAAAAGAAGGGATACTTTTCACAAACGCTTTTACCCCGAATGCCAAATGTGCACCTTCCAGGGCATGTATTTTAACAGGCCGAAACAGCTGGCAACTTGAAGAAGCTGCAAATCATTCCCCTTTTTTTCCTGCTAAATTCAAAACTTATGCTGAGGCCCTTGCAGATAAGGGATATTGGGTAGGCAGTACAGCAAAAGGATGGGCACCGGGAGATCCGGGAGAGATAAACGGAAAAAAACGTCAGCTGACCGGGCCTAAGTACGACAAATACAAAACCGATCCTCCGGCAAAATTTATTTCCAATAATGATTATTCAAAAAATTTCAAGGCATTTTTGGATGACTGTCCCGCCGGCAGGCCGTTTTGTTTCTGGTATGGCAGCACTGAACCACACAGAGCTTATGAATTTGAAGCTGGTATCAGATATGGCGGAAAAAATATAGCAGACATTGACAAAGTCCCCGGATTTTGGCCTGATACAGATACTATCCGGAAAGATATGCTTGATTATGCTTTTGAAGTCGAATATTTTGATCTTCATATTCAACGTATGCTTCAGATGCTGGAAGAAGCTGACAAACTGGAAAATACTCTTATTATTGTAACCGGGGATCATGGAATGCCTTTCCCCCGGGTTAAAGGCCAGGTATATGAATATTCCAACCATATTCCCCTGGCCATAATGTGGAAAAATGGCATTAAAAAGCCGGGGCGCAAAGTTACTGACCTTGTTAATTTCATTGATCTGGCGCCTACTTATCTTGAACTGGCAGGAGTAACTGCCAAAGAGGCCGGCATGCAACCTGTAACAGGAAGAAGCCTTACTGAATTTTTTTACACCGAAAAAGAAGGTACCGTAATACCCGAACGTGATTATATACTTGTAGGAAAAGAGCGTCATGATGTCGGCCGGCCTGATGATACAGGATATCCTGTCAGGGGAATCCGGAATAAATCCTACCTCTACCTCAAAAACTTTAAACCTGAACGCTGGCCAACAGGTAATCCCGAAGTTGGTTATCCCAACTGCGATGGAAGCCCCACAAAAACTTACATACTTGACACCAGGCGAAAAAAGGGCATTATGGAATACTGGCAGCTCAACTTTGGAAAAAGGCAGAACGAAGAATTATATGATATTAAGAATGATCCTTACTGTCTTAATAATCTTGCTAATGACGAAAAATACTCAGCAATAAAGAGAGAAATGGAAGAAAAGATGACCGAAAAGCTTAGGGAACAGAAAGACCCGAGAATTTTTGGAAATGGAGATATTTTTGATAATTATGAATATGCCGGAGCTGTGCGCAACTACTACAACCGTTACATGAGCGGGGAAAAGGTAGAGGCCGGGTGGATAAATAAATCTGATTACGATCATGACCTGACGGAAAAATAAAAATTATACCGGTACATTTTGATAACACTCTGCCAAACTACAATTAAGGGTTAAATTTTCAGGATATTAAACTTATTTATGAAGGTTATTGATATAATAAATAATTCAGACAGGACTGTTTTCTCCTTTGAATTGCTTCCCCCGTTAAAAGGAAATGATACAGACCGCATTTACAGAACAATTGAGAGTCTTACGGAATTTGATCCAAAATATATAAATATCACTACCCACAGAGATGAAGTCGAATTCAGGGAAAAACCTGATGGTTCAATAGTAAAGCATATAGTGAGGAAACGGCCGGGTACTGTCGCTATAGCAGCTTCTATACAGTATCGTTACGGAATACCGGTAGTTCCTCACATCCTTAGCAGAGGATTTACAAAAAGTGAAACCGAATACGTTCTGATTGACCTTCATTTTCTCGGGATTGAAAACGTTTTGGCTCTGCGTGGTGATGATTTAAGGAATCCTCAGGGCACCGACACAGGAAAAGATAGTCATTACTATGCCTGCGGACTTGTGGAGCAGATTGTTAATCTCAGGGAAGGTAAATACCTCGATAATGATCTTAAAAATAACACCCCGCTTGATTTTTGTATTGGCGTTGCAGGCTATCCTGAAAAACATAACGAAGCTCCCAATATGGAGCTGGATATGGAAAATCTCAAGAAAAAAGTTAATGCAGGGGCAGACTATATAGTGACCCAGATGTTTTTTAATAACCAGGTTTACTATGATTTTATAAAGAGATGCCGGGCAATAGGGATAACCGTACCTGTCATTCCGGGGATAAAACCCATAAATACAAAAAATCAGCTGACCGTATTACCTAAGATTTTCAACATTGACCTTCCATTTGAATTATCTAAAGAACTGGCCAAATGCAAGAATAATGAAGAAGCAGGCAGGGTCGGCACAGAATGGGCTATTCACCAGTCGAAAGAACTGGTGGCCAACAATGCTCCGTCACTTCATATTTACACTTACGGGATATCAGACAATGTGAAAGAAATTGTAAAAGCAATTTTTTAATATTACTGTTCATCTATGGCTATCTCTTTACTTAACTTATCATTAGCAGCCTGATTATTAAGCTTCAGGGAATATATCATTGCTTCTACCTGTCTGATGTAATCCCTTTTATCACTGTTCGGAGCATAAACATAACCAAAAGTAACAATTACACGCTGGTTTGCCATATCCAGCACTGCCAGTGAAATATAGGGCCCGCCCATAAAATCATTTATGAGCCGCCAAAGCCCGCGCATCTCAGTGGCATAATTACCATTATGAGTCCTTATGCTGAATACAGGTTCTATCCTTCTTTCAGTGGCCATATAACTGCCTTCGGTCGGACCAGGAATTTCTGCCTTCAAAACACTGTCGCGTATATTAATAAGATATTCAGGGGTGAATGTCTCCGTTGATTTATAAGGAAATGTATAAATGACTATTCCCTGTGAAATCCGCGGACTTTCAAACCTCAGCCAAATAAAATCATCTTTTTGCCTGGCAATCTGAAACCCGGGTGGCACTTTCATCGTAATGCCAAAATCTTCGCTAAGAGCATTAAAGATAGCTCTCTCATAATATTTGTCATAGTTCATTTTCAGTCTTTCCATTTCGGCATCCAAAAAATAGCTTATTATATCATTGCTTTCTGCTTCAAATATTTCTGTGAATTGTTTTTCATTCTTAGCCTGCAAAATGACTGTAGCCTGCGGGTGTGCCCATACGTCATCTTTATAAAAAACACCAGTAGAATCAACATAGGGAGATATCCTGGCCTGAATAATATTCCTTGTTGTTTTAAAAATATTTTTAAATCCCTCATGAGGTACTTTAATAAGGTCAAATACAGATTCATCCTGTGGAAGGGCAAGGTTAGGCCGGGCAAGATGTTTCCTGATGACTTTACCGGGATCTCCCTCCCATGACTCATCAGAAATCACAACCACAAGTTCACCTGCCTTCCCGGTGATATTTTTATGAACACCGCCACTGCTGCCACTGTCACATGAATTTATGACTAATACAACAACAAAAACTAAACAAAGACGAAGGAAAAGTTTTATTAATTTCATATGATTAAAATTAATTATTTTCAAAGATATCATATGTAACTGGCATAAGTTTTAATCATACTCTTGTATGATTTACAATTATGCTCATTTCATAGTTTTATATTTTTGTTCAAATAACAAAATAACAAAAACCTTACCAGATTATCACGAAACGCCCGGGCACAAAAAATCCCGTTGCAAATAACATCAACAACGGGATTTCCCGATTAATTCCAATATGCCTCATTTTTCAATTTTCCCCGGTTCGGCCTTTTCTTCCGCACCGTCGTCATCTGTTTCTTTGGTGGCTTTCTTGAATTCTCTCATTCCCTTGCCCAGGCCTTTCATTAATTCAGGAATCTTACGCCCTCCAAAAAGAAGGAGGACAATTATCAGAATAATAATAATTTCCTGTGGCCCGATAAATCCTGTGATTATAAATAAATTCATAATTCAAAGTTATAATTATTTTACGCAAAAATAGAATTTTTTTATTTAAAATGTCCCATTAATCATTTTTATTATATCATTTGCATTTGCAAAAAGAACCAATGCCAGAAGTATTATCATACCGGCAATCTGTGCATATTCCAGGAATTTATCCCCTGGTTTTCTGCCTGTAACCATTTCAAAAAACAGAAACATTACATGTCCGCCGTCAAGCGCAGGTATCGGCAGCAGGTTCATTATAGCCAGAATAATTGATATGAAAGCTGTCATATTCCAAAAAGAGAACCAGTCCCATTTTTCCGGAAATATATTTCCGATAGTGGCAAAACCGCCAAGCGATTCATATGCTTTTGTTTCAGGCCTGAAAAACAACTTAAACTGTTTCAGATAATCCCCTGTTGTTTGTATGCCTCTCTGAATTCCTGCCGGAATTGATTCAAAAAATCCATAATTAATTGTCTTCAGCTCAAAATATTGATCGGCAAAATGACTGTTCTTTACTCCAAGCATACCATTATCCCCAATAGTCATTTCAATATCAACAGGATTCCCGTCTCTTTGAATATTCAGGATTACAGTTTCTCCGGCATGTTTTTCAGCAGCTTCAACCCACTGATCATAAAATTCAAATTTTTTGCCATTCAGACCAGTAATCTCATCTCCAACTTGCAATCCCGCTTCCTTTGCTGGAGAATCTTCCGTAAAGCCATCAACTCCCAGTCTGAAAGGAAGGCGCGGACTCATAATAGATTTGCTTTTTAAAAGAAGGGATAGCTCATCATCACTTATGTCTATGCTGACAATTTTTCCGTCCCTCTCCACTTTGACTGTCCCCGCATTATCAAGAACAATAGAAGGTACAATCTTCATGAAATTTTCAACATGCCGGCCACCGACTGAAATAATCTTATCGCCGGTCTCGAATCCGATTTGTTCGCCTGTATCATTAACTACAATTCCATATTTCACATTATCTGTTGGCAGGTATTCTTCTCCCCAGACATATAAAACACCTATATAAATTATCATTGCAAACAAAAAATTCATCAGAACTCCCCCAAGCATTATAAATAATCTTTGCCAGGCTGGTTTTGACCTGAATTCCCAACTTTTGGGAGGGAGCTTCATGGCCTCCCTGTCCATTGATTCATCAATCATGCCTGAAATTTTAACATAACCTCCCAGGGGAAGCCATCCAACGCCATATTCAGTCTCACCTCTTTTAAACTTAAAAAGTGAAAACCATGGATTAAAAAACAGGTAAAACTTCTCAACCCTTGTTTTAAAAAGCCTTGCAAAAGTAAAATGGCCTGCCTCATGCAGAATTACAAGTATTGAAAGGCTTAATACAAGCTGGGCTGCTTTAATCAATATAGTCTCCATTTATTTATTCCTGCTAAATTTTAGTAATTCTTTTTTATTAATAATTCCGTTATCTTTTCCGCTTCATTATTTGTATTAATAAGGTCGTCAATATCAGGATCTCTGATAAAATCCACCTTTTGTATTGCCTTTTCAATTATTGCAGGCATATCTACAAAAGCTGTTTTGCCTTCAAGGAAAGCTTTGACCGCCACTTCATTGGCAGCATTTAAAACGCAGGGGACATTACCTCCCATTTCCAATGCTTCGTAAGCCAATGCAAGATTACGAAAAATTTTTTTATCCGGCCGCTCAAAACTTAAATAAGGATAATCATCAAAGCTGAATCTCGCAAAAGTATTTTTCAGGCGGTGTGGGAAACCAAGTGCATACTGAATAGGCAGCCTCATATCCGGCAGTCCCAGCTGCGCTTTTATCGAACCATCCTCAAACTGTACCAGGGAATGGATAATGGACTGCGGATGGACAATAACCTCTATTTTTGATGACGGCAGTCCAAACAGCCAATGCGCCTCAATAACCTCAAATCCTTTATTAATAAGGGTTGCCGAATCAATGGTTATTTTAGTTCCCATATCCCAGTTCGGATGATCAAGAGCCATTACAACAGTGACCTTTTTCAGCTCCTCCTCACTCTTACCCCGGAAAGGCCCTCCTGAACAGGTGAGAATAATTTTCTCCAAAGGATTGCCCGGTTCTCCCGTCAGACACTGGAAAACAGCTGAATGTTCCGAATCAACAGGAATTATGCTTACATTGTTCTCCATTGCCAGACGTGTAATAATATCACCGGCAACCACCAAAGTTTCTTTGTTTGCCAGCGCTATATTTTTTCCGCTTTTCACCGCATGATAAGTGGGCAGGAGTCCTGAATACCCTACCAAAGCAGTAAGTACCATATCAATCGTATCCATCTGTACTATCTGGTTAATAGCATCATTTCCTGTATATACTTTAACAGGATAAGATTGTAAGGCCTCAACAACTTTTTTATATTTTTTTTTGTTTGCAATTACAACTACATTAGGCTGGTACTTAATAGCCTGGGTGATAAGTAAATCCTCATTATTGTTAGCTGTTAAAGCTTCGACCTCAAATTTATCAGAATTTTCATCTATTACCTCAAGAGATTTTGTACCTATTGAGCCCGTTGAACCAAGTATGGCTATTCGTTTTTTCACTATCTATACAAATAATCTTATCAACACTAAGTTACCTTATCTTTAATAATTTGCAGCTATACCTAAAAATCTATATAATTTTCCGGATCCAGGGGAGTTCCGCTGTGCCATAGCTCAAAATGAAGGTGTGGCCCGGTAGATAATTCTCCGGTATTTCCTATTATGGCAATGGCCTCCCCGGCTTTAACCCTGTCGCCCTGAAATTTAAGCAACTCGGAATTATGTTTGTAAACCGATATCAGATCCGACTGGTGCTGGATATGAATAACGTATCCTGTCTCCATGGTCCATTCAGAAAAAATTACAGTGCCATCCAGAACGGCTGATATACGTGTATTAGGACCGCTGACCAAATCAACTCCAAAATGATCGGAAGCTGCATCAAAATGATTAGTTACAACCCCATTCACAGGCACAAAAAAATGTATCTGGCTGATGCTTCTGACCCTGTCATCATTCTCCTGCAGTGATAAACTCGTTTGTTCAGCCAGTAATTCGTCCCTGAAAAGTGAATCATGATTATATTCCCGGAACTCAACTTCATTAACCTCTACAATAGTATCCGCGATCAAATTATCCTCGGGTACCTCCCCGGATACTATAGATTTTATTCCCTGGAAAAAAATATCACGTTTTCGCAATTCATTTTCCAGTGAATCGACGAGCAGGGCATTTCTTACCAGCATTTGCCGGTACTCAGCTTTTGGATAACCCGGTATATATTCACGCAATCCGGTAGCAGCAATGAGAAATATTACAAGTATTACAATAACCGCAGACAATAAGCTGGTGATTGTGAATACCTTTAATCGCGTAAGCTTCATGCTCCACACCGACTGAAAAGTAGTATCATTATAAATAATTAACCTGTACCGGTCACTTAGCTTTTTAAAAATTTTTTTCCTTAACTTCACTGAGCAATTATATTGGAGCCTACAAATTTAGAAAGAAAAGATTAACAACAGAGTCGTTTTAGTTTTTTTAACCTGTATTAACGGAAAAGAATCGATAAATAAAGAGCCAATGATAATTGAAATATTATATTTGTACCATTGAAAAATTCTAAAAATTTGATTTATAAAATGAAAAGATTTAGTACAATTCTGCTTTTAATAGTAATATTCTTTGGCAGATCCGGGGCAGATGAAGGAATGTGGCTTCCCTCACTTATAAATAAGTTGAATATAAACGATATGCAAAATATGGGGCTCGAATTAAGTTCATCGGATATCTACAGCATAAATAAGGCAAGTCTTAAGGATGCCGTAGTAGCCCTTGACAGGGGATCATGCACAGCAGAACTGATTTCGGGCGACGGACTTATACTGACAAATCATCATTGCGCATTTGATGAAATCCAGGATCATTCAACCGTGGAAAATGATTATCTGAAGGACGGATTTTGGGCTATGAGCCGTGAGGAAGAACTTCCCAACCCCGGAAAATCTGTATCATTTCTCATAAGGATAGAAGATGTTACAGACAGAGTCCTGACAGGTGTGACAGATGATATGACCGAAAAAGAAAGAAACCAGAAAATATATTCTGTTTCAAATGAACTTGAAAAGGAAGCTAAAGGGGATACACATTATGAAACATATGTAAGAAGCTTTTTCAATTCAAATCGTTACTATCTTTTTGTAACAGAAACTTTCAGGGATGTAAGACTTGTTGGCGCCCCGCCACAGGCTTTAGGGAAGTTCGGAGGAGATACGGATAACTGGATGTGGCCGAGGCATTCCAATGATTTCGCACTTTTCCGCATCTATTGCGGGCCTGATGGAACGCCGGCAAATTTTTCGGAGGATAATATTCCATATAAACCTAAACATTTTTTGCCCATTTCACTTAAAGGCATTAAAGAAAACGATTTTGCAATGATATTAGGTTATCCCGGCAGTACAGACCGCTATATGACATCTTACGGAGTTAAATATATTATGGAAGTCACAAATCCGGTAAGAGTGGAAGTCCGCGATGCCAAACTTAAAATTATTAACGATTATATGTCAACCGGGCCAAAAGCCCGTATTCAGTACGCGTCAAAATATGCCAGAAGTTCAAATTATTATAAATACTCAATCGGACAGAATAAAGGGCTAAATAACCTCAGTGTTTTAGAAAGCAAAAAAGAACTGGAAGATGAATTCGCAAACTGGATCAGCTCCGACAACACAAGAAAAGAAAAATATGGGAATGCCCTGAAATACATATCAGAATCCTATTCCGGCACAGAAGCTGGGAAAGCTCAGGAATATATGGCCGAAGCTATGTTTAGAGGCCCTGAAATATTCATGTTCGCCTACCGTGCATTACCATTATACAGGCTATTAACAGAAAATGAAATTAAAGATGAATTCATTGATATGGTAAAAAGCAGGGTAAGCAGCGGGATGAATAAACATTTTAAAGATTATAATGCTGAAACAGACATTAGGGTTACCTCTTCCCTTTTAAATCTGTATGCAGAAAATAATGATCCAAGATTCTATCCTGATTTTTTTGCTAAAGTCCAAAAAAAATACAGGGGGGATTTCTCGAAATATACAGAAAAAATGTTCAAAAAATCTGTTTTTGACGACAGGGAAGAATTGGATGAATTCCTTAAAGACCCGAAACTGAGAGACCTGAAAAAGGATATGGCTTTCCAGGCAGCCCGGGATATTTTTGACAAATTCCGTGAAATTGGCGACGAAGTAAGCAAAAAAGAAGAACAACTGATAATTGGTCAGAGATTATATCTCGACGGACTGATGCAGATGCAAAAGGATAAAAAGTTCTATCCGGATGCCAATTCTACCATGCGACTGACTTACGGCCAGGTTCTCGACTATGAGCCTTCCGACGGTGTCATTTATAAATATTATACCACAACAGACGGCTATCTGGAAAAAGAAATTCCCGGCGACGATGAGTTTCATGTCCCCTCACGCTTAAAACAAATGTTTGAAGCAAAAGATTTCGGCAGGTATGCATCAGGGGACGGAGAATTATACACCTGCTTCATTACAAATAATGATATAACAGGCGGTAACTCCGGGAGTCCGGTACTTAATGCCAAAGGCGAGCTTATAGGGATAGCTTTTGATGGCAATTGGGAAGCTATGACCGGCGATATTGCATTTGAACCAACTATTCAGAGATGCATAAATGTAGATATCCGCTTTGTTCTGTGGGTAATAGACAAATATGCCGGTGCAAGCCATCTTATTGATGAGATGAATATAGTTGAATAGGAAAATTTGATCAATAAGATTAATTGTATTATAACAGTAATAAATTTCCGGATATAGAAAAAATATATTACCGTGCCCTGTCTCTTTTTTTATGGCAAATCCGAAAATAATCATTTATACTGATGGATCATCTCTGGGGAATCCGGGGCCCGGAGGATATGGTATTGTGCTAATTTCAGGAAAACACAGGAAAGAAATATCCGAAGGGTATCGCCTGACTACTAACAATCGTATGGAATTACTTGCAGTTATTAAGGCGCTCGAAACTCTGAAAATCCCCGGAAGCGATGTTACTATTTATACTGATTCAAGATATGTTGTTGACGCTGTTGAAAAGGGCTGGGTTTTTAACTGGGTCAGGAAGAATTTCAAGGGTAGAAAAAATTCAGACCTCTGGATCCGGTTTCTTGAAGTATATAAAAAACATAATGTTAAATTTGTATGGGTAAGGGGCCATGCCAATATCCCCCTTAATGAAAGATGTGATGAAATGGCCGTCAAAGCTTCAATGAGTACCCTATTAAAGGATGACGAGGGGTACAAGCCTTAAAATTCAAACTTTAATTGTTCATCGATTAATCTGAAAGATCGCCGGTGATATTTTGTCAGGCCGTAGCTGACAATAGCCTGCCGGTGTTTTCTTGTTCCATATCCTTTATTCTCGTTCCATCTGTAACCGGGAAAATACTCATGAATTTTTTCCATATACTCATCGCGATATGTTTTTGCCAATATTGAGGCTGCAGCTATAGAACAATATTTTCCATCGCCCTTTATAATACAGGTATATGGTATTTTTGTCTGTGGCCTGAAACGGTTGCCGTCAATCAATAAATGACCGGGAACTACCTTTAATTTTTTAACAGCCCTGTTCATAGCTTCAAATGAGGCATTTAAAATATTAATCTTATCTATTTCATCATTTGAAACCATATCCAGAGCCCATGCCAGGGCATATTTTTCAATGACCAGCCGCAATTCCGATCTTTGATCTCTGGTAAGCTTTTTAGAGTCATTTAACTGAGAATTTTTAAATCCCGGTGGAAGAATAACAGCAGCAGCAACTACCGGCCCTGCCAGACAGCCCCGGCCTGATTCATCGCAGCCGGCTTCCACAATTCCCTTCTTATAATATTGCAGTAAAGGTACCTTTGTCATTCAATAATTATTGAAGAACTTTCTCAATGCTCATCCATAGCAGCTGGGATGTTTTATCCCAGCTGAATTTTTTTTGTTGTTGAAATCCTTTTTCTATCAATGATCTCCTTAATTCCGGATCTTCTGTAATACTATGCATTGCGTCAGATATCTGCTTAACATTGCATGGATCAACATATACAACAGCATTACCCCCCACTTCCGGCATGGAGGTTGTATTTGAGCAAATAACAGGAACCCCGGCACTCATGGCTTCAACTACCGGAATACCGAACCCCTCGAAAAAAGAGACAAAAACCAAAGCAAAAGCAGCCCCGAAAACATGATGGAGTTCCTCAACCGGGATACTGCCGGTAAAAATAACATCATCCTTGTAACGCATATTTTTATAAATCTCAAAAATTTCACCTGTCTTGTGCATCTCGCCCCCGACAATCAAGAGCTTAATATCATCATTGCCTTTACATTTAAAGGTATCGAATGCTTTAAGTAATCCGGAAACATTTTTACGGGGATGTAATGCCCCGACAAAAAGAAAATATCTGTGCCCGCCGGTAATTTTCTCCCGAACAGCTTTTCTCTTCTCTTCCGGAATAGGTTGAAATATCTTGTTTACGCCGTCAAAGACAACATCTATTTTGTCATAATCAATTTTATATGAACGAATTATATCTTGCTTTGAATAATTTGAAACCGTGGCAATACGTTTGGCTTTCCGGGCAAACAGGGGGAAAAAATGATTATAATACTTTGCTTTTAACCATGGCATATCAGCCGGGCGATGAAAAAAATTGATATCATGGATAACTGCAAGTTGGGGAATTTTGGTGTTAAGGGACAAATAACCGTCGGTAGAGACCAACATATCGGCTTTGTATTTTTTGAGCACCCGGGGAATCTGGCATTCAAACCAAATATACCATAAAAAGGGATGCCTGGCCTGGGGCCATAGTACAACGGGTGTAATATTATCACCAAAAATAAAATCCTTGCAATATGGCCGGTCAAAAATAAAGATAAACTTATGCTCAGGATGGTCATCCGTTATTCTTTTAAGCGTCTCAAGAGTAAACCAAGCAATACCTTCCAGCTTCCCTTTCAATAGCAAACGTGTATTAACTGCAATAACCATAAGAAACGATTCAATTTTGGATAAAAGTAATAAGTCTGATTAAATATTTATTACTTTTGCCTGTTCAATATTTGATACTGACATAATAAAAACCAAATTTTGAAACGCAAATTTGTCACTAATCTTATATTATTAATTTCCCTCAACATTTTAATCAAACCATTTTGGATTTTCGGAATAGACAGGACAGTCCAAAACATGGTTGGCGATGAAAGTTATGGTTTGTATTTCGCCCTTTTTAATTTTTCCATGATCCTTAATATATTACTTGATGTGGGGATCACAAATTATAATAACCGCAATATAGCCCAGCACAACTTTTTACTCCCCAAACATTTATCAAACATAGTAGGCTTAAAATTAGTTCTTGCAATAGTATATGCCGTTTTTAGCCTGTTAATTGCGCTTATAATAGGATACAACAGAATTCAGCTTCACTTACTTATTTTTTTAATATTTAATCAGTTCCTTATTTCCCTGACTTTATACCTCCGTTCAAATATAAGCGGATTGCATATGTTCCGGACCGACAGTTTTATCTCCGTGCTTGACAGGTCGATAATGATAATAATATGCAGTATATTATTATTCACTGACATTTTAAATGGTAAATTTAATATCTGTTGGTTTGTATATGCACAGACAGCAGCTTATATAATTACAACAATAATTACATTTATTGTGGTTCTGCATAAAGCGGGTAAAATTAAAATTCATTTTAACCGGAAATTCTTCCTGGTCTTTCTTCGCAAATCATATCCATATGCATTACTTATACTTTTAATGTCGCTATATAATCGTATCGATTCAGTTATGCTGGAAAGAATTCTTCCGGGATCTGAGGGCAGGGAACAGGCAGGAATATATGCCCAGGCATTTCGTCTGCTTGATGCTGTGTCGGTAATCGGAATTCTTTTCGCGGGATTATTACTGCCGATTTTTGCAAAAATGATCAAACAGAATGAACCTGTGATTCAGATGGTCAAACTTTCTTTTTCTCTGCTTATCGTTCCGGCCATAATAATTGCTGTTACAAGTGTTTTATATAACAGTGAGATCATGTCGCTGCTCTACAAATCAAATACAGAGCAGTCCTCAGAAATTTTAGGCATCCTGATGATTGGTTTTACGGGAATTGCGTCTGCCTATATCTTCGGTACCCTTCTCACTGCAAATGGCAGCATGAAAGAGCTTAATCTCATGGCATTATCCGGAGTGATACTAAATGTATTATTAAATTTGATCCTCATACCCAGGTACCAGGCTCATGGTTCGGCATATGCCAGTATGATCACCCAGTTACTGGCAGGTGCATCGCAATGTATTATTGCTCTATTCATTTTCAGAATAAAACCCGGTTTAAAGTATATCCTCCGGATAGCAATATTTACCGGTCTTGTTATAATAATTGGATTTATCTCAAAATTTGTTGATAACCCTTTATACGGATTTTTGGCTATGATTTCCGGTTCACTTATAATTGCTTTTGTTCTGCGACTTATTAATATTAAAAATCTTATCGAAATTGTCTCTTATAAATCAACATAACCCTGCTATTGAAGAATTGCAGCAAAATGATGATTTTAAATTGATTGCTGAACTATCTCATAAACAGGTAAAAAATTTTGTAATAGGGCAGATAAATGAGGGTAACAGTATCATTAAGATATACATGGTTTATCAGTTACTTATGATCCTGCTTGGGATATTCTTTATCACCCGTTCGGTTGTGCTGGCTCTCAACGGAATCTTTTTACCATTACTTTATGTTCTGGGAGGAGTGTTTTTCACTATCACTCTTCTTATAATTATTCATGAACTTTTACATGGCCTGGCACTGAAATCCGCAGGAGCACCAAAGATCAGTTATGGAGGATATCCGGCCAAATTTATTTTTTATGCCGAAGCCGACCATTTTGTAATGAACCGCAGTCAGTTTACTTTTGTGGCATTAACGCCTTTCATTATTATCAAAGTACTTTCCTTGGCGGCCATTATGATCTTTTTCAATAATCCTGCTGTCTATTTTCCTGTATTAGTTATGACGGCCCACAGCCTGTTTTGTGCAGGTGATATCGGATTGCTGTCTTTCTTTTATCGTTATCCTGATCATGAAGTTTATACTTTCGATATAAAAGCCGCTAAAAAAAGTTATTTCTACATAAGGGAACATAACTCCGGCTGACACGTACTTGATGTGAATACCTGATAATATATTTATACCTGAAAATCTAAAGCAGACACTTTTGCCATACAAGAAAAAAAACCGGAATTATTACAAACCTTTCCGGCATACTTTTTCCTGCTTTCTGTATATTAATCAGTGTCTGTCAATAAAGGAAAGAGTCTGGGTTAGAAAGTTCGCTGACAAGGCTTGCCCTGTGAAATAAACGCTTAGCGATTTAACAAGGCTTGCGCAGACCGAAAAATGTGAGTTTACTAATTGTAAATGACCATTTTGAGGGCAAGCGTAACGCAGGCAGCGGACTTTATAGACAGACTCTAATTAGACAGATTATTTTTAATTACAGGTACACGCTTCAAGGCAATCGATAATTTGGCTCAGTATTTCATGCTTTAAATAATAATAGGTATTTTTTCCTTCCCGTTTAGAACACAACACACCCTTATCTCTCAGGATACCAAGATGATGGGATGTTGTTGATTGTTCAATATTAAGTAATTCATGAATTTCTGAAACAGTTAACTTTTTCCCTCCTTCCAAATATTTTAAAATAGCAATGCGCATAGGATGAGCTATTGCCCTAAGCATATTTGCGGCAATTTCTAAGCGATTGTCATCCATTCCTCTGACTTCTACCATATTTCTTATAATTATAACAATACAAATATATAAATATTTAAGTATTCTTATTTAGGTTTAACTAATTAAAGATTATTAATTGATTTTTTGGGAAAAAACAGGATAAAAAGTTAATTTTTCATTTAAATATCCTATGTTCGTCAATTAGTTTAGTTATTCAGGAATGACAAGAATAAAAAAAATAAAATCTCCTGTCAATGCAGAACTAAAATCATTTGAATCATATTTTAAAAATGCATTGAAAAGTGATATCCCGCTTTTAGGTACGATACTAAATTATCTTTACCGCACAAAGGGAAAGCAGCTTCGCCCTATGTTCGTTTTTTTATCTGCAAAATTGCATGGCGAACCAAATGAATTTTCACTCCTGGCTGCCTGCTCGGTAGAATTGCTGCACTCTGCAACTCTTATACATGATGACGTGGTTGATGAATCATATGAACGCAGAGGCACCTTTTCCATAAATGCGCTCTGGAAAAACAAACTGGCAGTACTCGTAGGTGATTATATACTCGCTAAAGGCTTACTTCTGCAGCTGGAGAATAAAAAATACGATTTCCTTACCCTGATCTCGCGTGCTGTACAGGATATGAGCGAAGGGGAGATCCTACAAGTGAAAAAAAGCCGGAAACTGGATATCGATGAAGAAACATACTTCAAAATAATCAGGAAAAAAACAGCATCACTAATTGCTGTCTGCATGGCCATAGGAGCGGCATCAGTGACCAATGATGAAAAAATAATCGAAAAAATGTACAGTATCGGACAGGCTGCCGGCATTGCATTTCAGATAAAAGATGACATATTCGATTATCAAAAGAAAGGCCTGATTGGCAAACCCACCGGAAATGACATCAAAGAAAAAAAGATTACACTTCCGCTTATACACGTTCTTAATAACTCAGATCCCGGAGAACGCAGGCGTATAATCAGACTGATAAAACGAAAGAATAATAATTCTGAAGTAGTAAAACAACTAATATCCCAGGTTACTGAAAAAGGGGGACTGATATATGCTACAAAAAAAATGAATGAATTCAGAGACAAAGCTATCAATGACATAATGGAATTTCCTCATAGCGAAGCGCGTGATTCATTGATTGAACTGATGGATTATATTACCACACGTAAAAAATGATTATTCAATCCCCTTAAAAATCCTTTTGTTTTGAATCAATAATTATTGTTACCGGTCCGTCGTTTACAAGTGAAACTTCCATCATAGCGCCAAAAATACCTGTGCCAACCTTCTTCCCTAACGTCATTTCTGTTTTCCTGACAAATTTGTTATATACAGGTATGGCAAAATCAGGTTTAGAAGCCCTGATATATGAAGGGCGGTTACCTTTTTTTGTATTGGCATGCAGGGTAAACTGGCTGACCACAATGATCTCTCCGGACACCTCCTGTATAGAATAATTCATAACACCTTGTTCATCATTGAAAATCCTTAAATGTATGATTTTATTCACCATCCAGTCGATGTCCTCATCAGTGTCATTGTCCTCAATACCCACCAATATCAGCAATCCTTTCCCTATAGAAGAAATAACTTCATTGTCAACTTTTACTTTTGCTTCGGTAACTTTTTGAATCACTACTCTCATTTTATTATTGGATTGAAGTAATTAACATCAAAAATAATCCAGTTTATGCAATTACAAAAAAAATTGTTCCGCTTCGTAAAAATTATAACTTATTTAAACTTTTTCGGTTATATATTGTTAATTTCCCTGAAAATATTTCACGGATTATATTCCCGGAAAAAATATCTGAATAATTTATATAGTAGCTGTTAAAGGAGATCATTTATAAAAATTTACAAAAACGAAATGAGTAAGTTATTTTTAATCAAAAAAGAACAGGTGAAAACGAATTGCCTTGCCTTCATAATGCAACCAAGGGAGGCTTCCACAAATTTTCAAATTTTAATTAATTAGCCCTTATGTTTGTAATTGTAAAAGTTCCGTGAAGCCAACTATCTTAGCTTCCGGAACCTTAATGTCTGTCCATAAAGTAAAGAGTCTGGATTAGAAAGTTAGCTGATAAGTCTTGCGCAGACCGAAAAATATGAGTTTACTAATTGTAATTGACCCTTTTGAGGGCAGGCGTAACGCAGGCAGCGGACTTTATAGACGGACTTAGAGTATAAATGAAAAGAACATCAAGGTAAAGGATAAATCTATACAGATAACAACTATAAATTTTAACGGATGAAAAAATATTTTTTAATTATAACATTGATCACTGCCGGATGTGTTTCACAACGCAGCGTTGATACAGAAAAAGAGATTATCCTGAGGACATCCCCTGAAAATCCGTCTCTGGGCTTGGAAATTAAATTTATCAGGGGAAAATCTTTTAACCATCCTTCTTTTGCTATCTGGACAGAAGACCTGGAAGGCAACTATATTGAAACCTTATATGTCACCCACTATGTGGCAAAAGGAAAATATGGCCATGGTGAAGTTGAACCAGGCAGATGGAAGAATGAACCCGGTGAATTAAGAAGGCCTGCCACTCTTCCATACTGGTCACATAAACGTGGAATAAAAGCTCCCGACGGCTTATATATTCCCTCCCCTGAAACAGCAGTTCCTGATGCGATTACATCTGCAACACCTGTTTCAAACTTTACCCTCAATACAGCCACCAGCTATTCAGGAAAAAGAAAGTTCAGGATCCTGATGGAAATCAACCAGGCATGGGACTCAAACCGTTATTGGAGTAATAATAAATTTCCGGGAAATATTAATTACTATGGATCGTTACAACCGGCGCTGGTATATGCTGTTACTGTTGATCCTTATGGTGAAAATAACGAATACTATTTAAATCCTATAGGCCACAGTCACCCGACAGGAAAAAACGGCCGCCTTTTTACTGATCTTACAACCATAACAACTGCAAAAGATATCGCATACAAAATTATTGTCAGATTAAAAAACAAAAATTGAGAACAAATGAAGATCATAAAAATACTTATCTTATTCATCTTACCCTTCTCTGCATTTGCCCAGGAAGCTTCCCTCAGGGGACGAGTGGTTGAAGCAGTCAGCAACGAACCCCTTCCTTTTGTTAATATTGTTGTCCAGGGAACATCAACAGGAACTATAACCGATCTGGACGGTTATTTCATTCTCAACGGATTAAACCCTGGATTCATACGCATAGAAGCTTCCTTTATTGGATACAAAAAAGTTATCTCTTCTGAAATAGAGGTCAGTGTAGCAAACACTAATTTCATAGAAATCAAGATGGAAGAGAAGAGTGAACAAATAGAAGAGGTGAAAGTTACTGCATCTCCTTTCAGAAAGACTGTCGAGAGCCCTGTTTCACTCAGAAGCATCAGCATTGGCGAAATTGAAAAAAGTCCGGGTGCCAATCGTGATATTTCAAAAGTTATACAATCGTTTCCGGGAGTTCAATCAACCCCGGCATACCGCAATGATGTAATAATACGGGGAGGCGGCCCCTCCGAAAGCAGATTTTACCTTGATGGCGTGGAGGTGCCCTTCATAAACCATTTTTCTACCCAGGGGGCTTCCGGAGGGCCTGTCGGAATTATTAATGCAGATTTTATCAGGGAGGTAAACTATTATTCAGGGGCGTTCCCGGCCAACCGAGGAAATGCGCTCAGCGGAGTCCTTGAATTCTTCCAGATAGACGGCAATGAGGAAAAATTAAAACTACAAGGCACACTGGGAGCTTCTGAAATAGCAGCAACACTTGACGGCCCACTGGGAGAAAAAACCAGTTTCGTATTTTCTCTCCGCCGGTCATATCTTCAATTCCTCTTCAGTGTCCTTGAACTGCCCTTCCTTCCAAACTTTACGGATATGCAATTCAAGGTACGTTCAAGACTTGATAAAAAAAATGAAATAACTTTCATAGGCCTCGGGGCACTGGATGTTTTTGACCTGAACCTGGGAATTGAAAATCCTGATGAACAACAAAGATTCATATTAAGCCAGATACCCGTAAACGAACAGTGGAATTACACCTTTGGCGCTGTTTACAAACACTATAGGGAAAAGAGCTATCAAACAGTGGTATTAAGCAGAAGTCACCTGAATAATGGCGCATATAAATATCTGGAAAATGATGACAGCTCTGAAGAAAATAAAATTATCGATTATTCATCTGAAGAAATTGAAAACAAACTGAGATTGGAAAATACATCCAGAATTAATGACTTTAAATTAAATTTCGGTGCAAATCTTGACCTTACAACCTATAAAAATTCAACCCGTGCAAAACGATTTTACGACGAAGGTATTATTGATATAAACTATGATACTTCCCTTGATCTTGTAAAATGGGGGATTTTCATGCAACTGAGCAGGAATTTTATATCAGAGAGATTGTCACTTTCACTGGGTGCAAGAGCAGATGCCAATAATTATTCTCAAACCATGAATAACCTGATTGACCAGTTCTCGCCTCGTTTTTCGGCCTCTTACAGTTTATCTGAAAAATGGAGTATAAATTTCAATACCGGCAGGTACTATCAGCTGCCGCCCTATACTACTTTAGGCTACAAAATTAATGGAATATACATTAATAAAGAAAATGACCTTAAGTATATTTCGGTTGATCATCTTATCGGGGGACTTGAATACAGGCCGTCTGACAATACAGTATTCTCACTGGAAGGTTTTTGGAAAGGTTATGATGATTATCCTTTTTCTGTGAATGATAAAATCAGCCTGGCTAACAAAGGGGCTGATTTTGGAGTCGTTGGTGATGAAGAGGTTATTTCACAGTCAGAAGGACGTGCTTACGGAGCTGAATTCCAAACAAGGATCAATACAACTGAAGGTTTTAATTTTAATCTTTCTTATACACTGGTTAGAAGTGAATTCATGGATGTAGATGGAGAGTACATACCAACAAACTGGGACTCAAAGCACCTTTTGAATATAACTACTACCAAAGAATTAAAGAAAGGATGGAGGGCAGGAGCACGGTGGCGTTTTGTAGGAGGCTTGCCTTATACACCTTATGATCTCAACAGAAGTTCACTTGTTTCGGCATGGAATCTCTCCGGGGGACCTTATCTTGATTTTGGACTTCTGAATTCCGGGCGTTTTAAACCATTTCATCAGCTTGATGTCAGGATCGATAAAACTTTTTATCTTGACAAGCTGACGGCAAAATTTTATATTGACATCCAGAATTTATATAATTACCAGGCAGAACAGCAGGATATTATTGTCAGGGAACAAGATGAAAACAACCAGTTCATATATACTGATAACGGCACCAGATATGAGCTGAGACGTGTTAATAATACCACTGGAACAGTATTGCCGACCATCGGAATTATCCTGGAGTTTTAAGAGAATATGCTGCCTTCAGAAAATAAGCCTTTTGAATTCTTTGTTTATTATCATTTTGTCAGCCGGCAATAATATGATTAAAAAGTTCACGATAAATAATAATACCGGTAAAAATCAGGAGCAGAAAGAGCTATTTTTTATATTTTCAGCGTCAAATAATTTTGACCAGTCAATGCTTTGCATACACCTTGCTAATACAGATGCTTTTTTTTGCCTTGCTGCTGAGGAATATTTCCTGAAAAATTTTTCAGAAGATATTTTTATTCTCTGGCAAAGTACTGATACAATTGTTGTCGGTAAGCACCAAAATGCCCTGGCTGAAATAAATTATCCTTTTGTTTTAAAAAATGGCATTAAGGTTGCCCGGCGCATTTCTGGCGGTGGAACTGTTTTTCATGATTCAGGAAATGTAAATTTTTCTTTTATTAAGAATGTAAAAGATACCGCAAAAATTAATTTTGACCTTTTCACAAAACCTGTGATCGACTCACTTGCTAAACTTAATCTCACAGTAACCACTTCTGGTCACAATGATTTACTGATCAATGGGAAAAAAATTTCGGGAAATGCAGAACATGTTCATAAAAAACGTGTTTTGCATCATGGTACTCTTCTTTTCAGTTCTAACCTGGACAATCTCGGACAATCACTTATAACACCCCTGCAAGGTAAATACCATGATAAGGCAATCAGGTCAAGACGCAGTCCCGTGACCAATATTTCCTTCTTTTTAAAAGAAAAATGGACAATTGATAATTTTTGTTCGTTTCTTTTAAATATCCAGCTAAAAGATACAAAGTCAACTCTTTATAAAATGAATGAAAAAGATCTGGTAAGCATAAATAATCTCTTAAAGGAAAAATTTTTGACATGGGAATGGAACTATGGTTATTCCCCAAAATATATTTTTACCAATCAGACTGAAATTGAAAATAAACAGGTAATGATTAAACTGGAGGTTGAGAGAGGAAGAATAATTAATTCTACTGTATCCGGAAACTATTTCACTAATGGAGAATCATCCATTCTTATGAGAAATATTGTAAACAGAAGGCATTATTATGATGATATACGTAATTTACTGAAATTAATTAAGGAAAAGGTACCGGATGAGCTGCCATTCGCCTTCTTTTAGTGTCGCGTCACGCCTGGTCTAACGCACAATGAATTGTTCTTCTGAATTTTTGCTGTGTTAAAAAATATTTGCAAAACGCTCCTATACATATATTTTTTGTCTTGCATAAATCCAAAAATACTTCATTCTATACGTCATTTCAGACGTAACATGACACCAGGTAATCAATCAAAAAACAGCCTGTCCTGAGTAATACGTTATGATTACTCCGAGTATGCCTGTAAAGTCGGTTAACTGCATTATGCCTTTTCTCAAAACAGTCATTTTGAGATATTAACTTCACATTTTTCGGATTTCACAACTTTTATCTCCTGAACTGTTCATACGAATTTTGTGGGCAAAATTTATACACCTTACTCTCGACTTTTTTATGGAAACACACTATTTAGGCAGAGGATATCCTTCAATTTCTTTCAGATTTTCATCTATTGCTGATTGGGGATATTCATGATCCGTAAGCTCTCCGGCCAGAAATTTCTCATATCCTGCCAGATCCATCAGGCCATGACCACTGAAGTTAAAGAGAATAACTTTTTCTTTCCCCTCCTCTTTAGCTATATTAGCTTCATTAATAACAGAAGCAATAGCATGTGTTGTTTCAGGTGCAGGAATAATACCTTCTGTTTTAGAAAAAAGCAATCCTGCTTCAAAACATTCTGTCTGATGAAGAGCCTGGGCTTCCATCAGTCCGTCTCTTAACGCCGCACTTACAAGTGGCGCCATACCATGATACCTCAAACCTCCTGCATGAATAGGGGCAGGAATAAATGAATGCCCGAGGCTGTACATTGGCAAAAGAGGTGTCATTTTGGCCACATCACCATGATCATAAACAAATGGAGCCTTGGTTAAAGTGGGACAGCTAAACGGCTCAACTCCGATTATTCGTATATCAGCTCCATTGATCTTTTCATACATAAAAGGAAATGAGAGTCCGGCAAAATTACTGCCTCCTCCACAACAGCCTATAACAATATCCGGATTTTTAATACCCACCTTAGCCAGTTGCTTTTGTGCTTCCAGTCCGATAATGGTTTGATGCAACATTACATGATTAAGAACTGATCCGAGTGAATAACGAGTTTCTCCGGATGAATCCATTACGGCAGCCTCAATAGCTTCAGAAATAGCTATTCCCAAGCTTCCCGGCGTGTCCGGAAATCTTTCCAGAATATTACGGCCTGCCTGAGTTTCTTCACTTGGACTAGCTATGCATGTAGCGCCATAGGTGTTCATCATCATTTTACGGAAAGGCTTTTGATCAAAGCTGACACGAACCATAAAGACTTTACACTCAAGGCCTAACTGTGCACATGCAAAAGCAAGTGCACTACCCCACTGTCCTGCGCCTGTCTCGGTAGTAAGTTTTTTTATACCAAACTGCTTATTATACCATGCCTGGGCAACAGCTGTGTTGGGTTTATGACTTCCCGGAGGAGAAACACCCTCATTTTTGTAATAAATCTTTGCCGGAGTACCAAGGGCTTCTTCAAAAGCGTAAGCACGTACAAGAGGACTGGGCCTCCAGCCTGTAAGTATTTCCCTTATCTCTTCCGGAATATCAATCCATCTCTCCTGGCTCACTTCCTGTTCAATCAGGTTCATGGGAAATACCGGAGCCAGCATATCCGGCGTAATAGGATTACCATCAGGGCCAACAGGCGGATTAAGAGGATTTGGCAGATCTGGAGCCAGATTATACCATTGCTTTGGCATTTCCGACTCTTCAAGAAAAATTTTCTTTTGTTTTGTCATAATCTAATTATTTTAAGTTAATGTTTTTTATAAAAAAGAGAAGGGACTTGCTGCGTAAACAACAAATCCCTTCCCCGGTCCTTATATCAGTAACAAATGTTTACGCAGCTTAATAAAAGTTGCGCCACCACCAATTACTATTACATAAAGATATCAAACTCATACAATATATTCTAAAAATTTTTCCAAAACTAATTATAATTTTTATTCAAACAAATAAATGTAATTATAAATTCAATTTTTTTATGTCAATAATTAATAAAATAGTGCATTCTTATTTCCCGAAAACAATACAACCTGGCTTTCCGTTCCGCTTTAAAATGATACCACCAGCGGAAAAAATGATACCGGGTTTTGTGTAATTCATTATTGATAATACTTTCATAAGAGAAATAACTGCTTAAAACCACTGCAAATGGTTCGTTTCTTATCGGTGATGAAACATTATTCTCGGGATGATTTGCCGGGAAATAGGTTTTTACCTATTTTTGCATTCTCAAAAATATTATGGTCCCATAGTTCAACGGATAGAATAGCGGTTTCCTAAACCGTAGATCCTGGTTCGATTCCAGGTGGGACTACAGGGAATTAATATAATTCACTAAATAAGAGTTCTTTAATTTTATTCGATCTTGTCCTTAATCAACCTTTAGTCAACGAACAGTAAAAACTCCTCTTTTAAATAAAATTTATTCTTGAATTTAAATTTTTATGCGTTGTCAGAATAATATCTGAACACGAATAAAGAGGATAGAAAATCCTAACCTTTCTGTTTTATAGCAACAAGTTCCTTTTTTATGTACCCGTAGTCCAAACTCATAGACAGTTATAATTCATTATAATTTAGGCAGTTATGTCTAAAATTAGATATTTTGATGATACTTTTTATTAAAAGTATAGACTATTTTTAACTTCATGGACTCCATGTAGACTGGCTGTATTCCCCGTGAATAGTGCTATTACAACAATTTTAAGGTATATTTTGTACTATCAATTTTTTATGATAAAAAAGGTAAAAATTCGGACTTTTTATTATTTAAACATACTATTCTCAGGCTTTATAAAGTATTGTTATATGAATTGACACTTTTAAATAACTTGACAGTACACCTCACCAAAAATCTGTGAATATCAATACTTTATATAATCCCTGCTTATTTTTAGCTCACCTTAGTTTGACCGGCATGTCTTAAGTTAGAATCAAATCTATAACGAAATTCAGTTTGTGTCTAATCTACTTTTCCATCAAAATTCTTTATTATATTACAAAATGCAAGTTTGAAGGTTTTTACATACCATGTAGTGTGGTATTATTCACTGTTTCTATTATATCATTTGCATTTATATGTTCACCTCTGCACAATTTTTCCGCAGCCAACGCAAAGTAGAGGGCCCTTTTTTCAATAAATTTCTTATAATCATTTCTGATTTTTTCTTGACGCTCATTTTTACTTAAATTTTCATAACCGCCGTTTGCAAGCTCCTCTTTAGGTATCAAATGACTATTTAACCTGTATTCGATTGTTTCCTCACTTGCCCACTCATATCGTTCCTTTAAATATTTTATCGGGTCTTTTCTTCCTATATTCAGGTTTGTCCTGTCAGAAATCAAGGCACAATTCATTGCTATATAACTATTATCGAGGCCAGCCTCTTCAATCAATGAATCAGGGAAAATATGATGATAATGTCTTGATACAATATTCGTTTCACTAACTTTTTCTTCAGAAGCAAAATCATAAGCACCTAATTTAGTAGTAACAGAAAGAACCGCCCTACCCCGGATTGAAACATTTTTCGGCCACGTTGTATTTATTAATTCGTTGGCGTCAGCAATTTTATATTCATCTTCTTTAAAAATAGGGACATCCGAGAGTGTAAATATCTCTCCATTTTCCTTTACTCCACCTTTTATAACTTTTTTCAAAGCAATGTAATCGTAGTAAGCATGTGTCGCCGCTGAATTTTCATATCTATCGGTAAAGAATGACCGCCAGATATATTGCCTCAATACGTTATCAGCCCAACCTTTTTCATCTCCCGCATCTGGAATATCATTATACAATGCAGCAATCACCCATAAAATAGCATTGGTAGGTAATCTATTGTTATCAAATATTCCCTCTGAATTTAATAGTTGGGCCATTTTGTCCAACCCTATACTCATTCTGTCCCAGTTTTCCACCATTGTGACTTTATTCATATCCCATGCCCCTTTTTGGTTTGGCAATTTTTCTTGAAGCAATGCAGATGTATTTAAAATTAGTCTTGAGATATCATCATACTTAGCAACTCCTGGGTAATCCTTAACTAACCCACTTTGTTTATCATGCAATGACTGCCCTAATTCACTCTCTACCTCTGCCACAATTATATCATAAGTTGAAAGTGGTTTACTGTTGGTATTCATGTTAATAAATACTTCCAGGGCAATATCTTTGGAAGTATTAGACGGCAAGGACAAATATGGTAAGTTATAGTTTGAAACTACTGATCGCAAATCTTTTATTCTATCACTGACTGATTTCTTCCAATTAAAAAAATCTTCAAATTTTTCTGGTTCCCTTGGCTTCAAATGATTTGTGGCTGAATCTATCCATTGATCAATTTCGGATTGCATATCAATTGGTTTTAATAAATGGGTAGGAATCATTCCTCTTTGCAATGATTCAGCAGGAATATCACACCAAAGCGGATATTTTTGACCATTTTTGAGAAAATATCTTGCACGACAAAAAATATATTCTTCATCACTATCCTTTAAACCATAATTATCAAATTCAGGAATGTACACAAAAAAAGTGTGATCTTCGTAATTATTATGCAAGACCCGCCAAAGGGCTGTTAATCGTTGTTGACCATCTAACAAGTGTTCAAGAACGTAATTATCTGTTTCAGGAGCAGTGACTAAATACCGAGAGACAAATTGTTCCTTTCCACCTATTTCTAAAACTAAGGTAATACCTAAGGGTAAATTATGGGTAATGGTATTAGCAAGGCTCGAAATCCTTCGCCAGTCCCATGATTCGAAACGTTGAAAGCGTGGTAATTTAATTTCACCACGTTCAATTTTTCCATACCAGTTTTTTAAACTTCTGTTACGTGCTTCCATTTTGTATATAAGGTTTTACTTTCAACAATTATTTGTCCTTCGATATATACATCTGCTCCGGCAGCATCTGATTCAATCTTAAACTTTTCCCGATTTAATTTCTTGAAAAAAGGATATAGATATGGCCGCTTAGCATCCTCGCTGCTATCACTGAAAAAATATTTCTTAAATTGTTTTAGTTCCTCGTGGAAAGTAATTTTTTTCTTCATAAGGTTATAATTGATCTAAAATTAAGGCACAATTTACTAAATTATATTGTCGATTGTTATTAAAAAGTAATTATGATTTCTTAAGTATGCGTTCATAAGCACTATACTATAACCTATGGAAAACCCAGCTTCAAAATTAAATACTCACTAAATTCCCAGATAACCTGGAAAACCATACTATCAAATTAAACTGGTAATACATGATTTAGTACTAATTAAAATATTTCACATTTTGGCTCATATGCTATTTTTAGATGGAATTTTTATTCAATTATGATATATTTAGGATAAAATTCTGCTACTTCAGCGATATGAATTATTAAGCAATGAGAAATTACCGTAATGAATAAGTCAAAAAATAAATTAGAAAGTTATTTTGCTCTTATTGAAAGGCATATCTTAGATCCCATCGAAAAAGGTATTCTCAAAAGTAGTTGTTTTGCATCATTGATGTTATTGTTTTCAGCAATTGATGGTCTTGGCAAATTAACCGACAATAATCCATATGCCCCTCCAGGAGAGAGGTTTAAAAACATGTTAAGTCAAATTGGTGATAAATATGAACATAGAAGGGATGAATTATGGAATTTAAGAAATGATCTTATGCATAATGGGTTAAACCCTATATCCTTTTTTGCTCATACTTATATGGGACATAATGAGGTACTACCCATTCTTTAGACCACAATTTCTTTTCTTTAATTGAATCTTTAACAGATAATGATGATATAAAAATAGTGTTAATAAACGGAAATAACTCGAAGAGAAACGAAGAGTTATTCTGGTTATTAACGCCTTTTCTTTTTTGGTTACTTTTTTCTTTTGTTAACATCTTCATTATCTGTTAATAATTATGCAACCCGCTTATACAACTGTGCCGGAATTCTTCTCCCTATGCCCTGGTGTGTCAGCTTATAGTTATAACGGTGAAAATATTCTTTGAGACCTTGATATAACTCCAAACCATCATTTGCAGGTCTGAGATAAACATGATCATGCTTCACAGAGCGCCACAACCGCTCAATAAAAACATTGTCTATGGCACGACCTTTTCCGTCCATGCTAATTTGCACATTTTCTTTTTTTAGCAGTTCTATCCATTCCTTACAGGTAAACTGACTGCCCTGGTCTGAATTAATAATTTCGGGTTTCCCATGCTCAGAAACAGCCATTTTAAATACATCATGCGTGCTTTTTGAATCAAGTGAGTTGCTGATACCCCAGCCAACCACAAACCGGCTGTAGAGGTCTATTATGGCCGTTAAATATAAAAATCCTTTCGCCATTGGAATATAAGTGATATCAATAGCCCACGAATGGTTAGCCCTGATTATTTTAAGCCCCCTCAACAAATAAGGTCGAATATATTTGGCTAAACCTAATTTGCTCAGATTCTTCTTCGGGTAAATGGCCATTAAACCCATTAGCCGTAATAAGCGCCTGATACGTTTATGGTTTACAACAAGACTTAAACTCAGCAAGTAATCCTGGATCCTAAGGACCCCATGCGTAGGATGTTTTAAATAATATTCATCCAGAATACGCATAATCTTCAGGTTCTCTTTGCTTTCTTTTACCGGTTGATAATAAAGCCCACTCCTGGAAATTTCCAAAAGCTCGCACTGTTTACGTATGCTTATCTTATGTCCTTTACTGACGATCATTTTCCGTTCTTTCCCAGTCCGGTTATTAAGTAGGCTTTCTCTAAAAAATCCCGCTCCATCTCTAATTTTCCTATCTTCGAATAGAGCTTGTCAATATCGACCGAAGAGCCTTTGGGATCTCCTTTATCGAAAACCTTTGAGGAATTTTTTACTAACTCCTGTTTCCATTTACTGATGATATTCGGATGAACTCCATATCGTTCTGATAACTCTGCCAATGTCTCTCTTTCCATAAGAGCTGCTATGGCCAATTGCGCTTTAAAAGAGGCGCTAAATTTTCTTCTGCTTTTTTTCATAACACTGGTAAATTTAATTCTTTATTTTCAACTTAACCGGTGGTCCAAAAATTGGGGAGTATTACATAATAATCATTTAAATTTTTATGGACCTAATAATATGATTTATATAAATACAGTAAGATTTTTTGAGGATTTCAAAATTAAATACTACAATTTAAAAGTTGAAATTATGAATGATAGAAGAAAAATTGATGAATATGGTAGAAGATTGGACTGGGCAATTGAAGAGCCAGATGCATATATGTTCGATCAACAAGTAACTCCTCCCGGTAAAATTAAATTTATAGTCCAAAAGAATAATTAATTTAGGCATATTTAAAGAAGGCTGTTGGAAATGACAAAGGCTTTTACTTATTCTCTATTTCAACCTGTCTTATTATTTCGGAAGGTGACATTTCCAGAGCTTCGGCAATTTTAAAAAGTGTACTAATAGTTGGCTGTCTTAATCCAC
The DNA here is from genome assembly GCA_964540755.1 of uncultured Prolixibacteraceae bacterium. Lineage (GTDB taxonomy): Bacteria > Bacteroidota > Bacteroidia > Bacteroidales > Prolixibacteraceae > JAAYJR01. Next base: position 54,433 of record CAZIOB010000191.1, read on the forward strand.
GTTCCAGTAATGAAATGTAGGTCCGGTCAAGATCACAATATTCAGCAAGTTTTTCCTGGGATAGATTCTGTTTTTCCCGAAGTTTGCGCAATACTTTGCCAAATGCTAAAATAACCATATATCTAACTTTAGTCAGCATAAAAATCAGATATTAGTTGATTTTTATCCACGGACTATAGTCTGAATTTATTATATTTGGGAACTCAAAGACTAAACATCAAACCAAATGAGTAGTTACATAATTTCTTCGTTTATGGCTATTATATCAGCCGGATTTTCAATTAATTCATATAAGGAATATGCTTTTAAAAATGGATGGCCTATAGGCAAACTGTATATGAAACATGGAGGATGGATGGTTACAATTGCCATTATAGCCATATTAACCGGCATAGTAGAATTATTCTATGTAACTAAATGGTATTTTGCCTTACTGCTAATCTTATTATCATTTGTTTTTAGTGGTATTTTGACAAAGATATTTAAGCAAAATACTCAATGGATTGCATTTATTATTTTACTGGCCTCCCTCATTGTATACATGATTCTTGGTGCAGAAGTAGTAACCCAACCCTGAAAACATTAATCTTTAAAATAAATAATAATGAATGATTTAGAATTATCATTGGGATATTTACTTTGGTTGGTAATAATACTATTGACCATTGTTTTATTTAACTATTTTTCAAAGAAATATAATAAATTATTGGTGCTTATTCCGGCTGTTATGATTCGGGTTTGGATAATAGCAGCAATACTGCAAGGAATAATAAATATTTTCCTACATAACCTACCTGAACAATTCACATTACGGGGTATTTTATCTTTAATGGCGGAGACATTTGCTCATATATTAGTAATAGGGGGCATTACATTTTCAATGAAATATTTGAGATTTGTGAAAAAAAGAAATAAAGTTAATGCAGTACATGAAAAGGATTATATGAAAAATTAAAAATTATGAAAATGAAACTAAATAACCCTGTCCAGTTATTTGTGATCTTAATACTTATATTAATTGTTCGATGTACAAAAGATACTTTGGAGGAAGAATTCCCCTCAACAGTTGAAGATATTGACGGAAATAAATACACTACAGTAATAATTGGTGGACAAGTATGGATGGCCGAAAATCTTCGAACAACAAAGTATAATGATGGTATCTTGATTAATTACTATGATAATCCCGGTTCACTGGCCGGAGAATATCGCTGGTATGAGGATAAGGAATCAAACAAAACTCCTTACGGTGCATATTATAATTATTATGCCGTAGCCTCCGGGAAACTGGCACCGGAAGGATGGAGAGTTGCCACAAAAAAAGATTATGAAATTTTAAAAACAACTTTAGGAGGAAATCTGATTGCAGGAGGACAGATGAAATTAAGAGAGGCCGGTTTATGGGAGGAACCTAATAAATTAAGTGGAGATGATTGTGGATTTAATGCTTATCCTGCAGGTGATTTTTGGGGATTGGATTCAGGTGTAGGAAAAGAAGCTATATGGTGGACTTCTTCAGAATATGATAATAAAACAGTTCATTATTATAGCTTATGGCATGGGAATACAAAACTATTCTGGGATTGGACAAAAAAACTTATTTTTTAAGCGTGCGATGTATTAAAGAATAAATTATTTGAATTATTACATCAGGATCTGAAAGTGAATTAATTCCTCCGGACCAAATTGAAAAATTAAAAGCGATTGCAAATGAAAAACGAGAGCAACAACGAGACGAAACAGAGGAAACTGGCCAAAGAAGCGATACGGATGAGAAAGAGGAAGGAACTGATCGAGAAGTACCGGAACAAGGCAAACAACCAGTGTACAAAGGGCAAGCAACCTTAAGAAATCCGGCATAACTGAGTATCTTTAGGGAAAAAATTCAAACGGACAAACTATTTTCAGGATTTCTCGTTCGATCCAACAGATGAAAAATCTTAAAATATAAATCATTATGAAAAAAGAAGAAAATTCTAAAAGTGAGGAGCAGAGAAAGGCACAGGCCCGAAAATTAATTGCTTTGATAGCAGCAGCAAAGGGAGAGGACGAACTGACAACGATCAGGAGGATGCACGCCCGGATGAAGGAGAGGGAAAGCCGGAGATAGGATCAAAAAGGTGATTAAATTAGGTTAAATTTTTAAAATCCCTTCCGCATGCAAAATCAATACCAGGAATCTGCTTCCATCATGTAATACTTATATCATAGGGAGAAAATGAAAAAACTAAACAAGACAATCAAAGACAGACTGGAACAACTAAGAGTTCCGGCGGACGAAGATCAGGCACTTCTTCCACAACTAATGCTAACGATATTCAACGAGGAGACACCGGACAATCTGGTGATAGGGATATACGACAGACAGGAGATGGAGGACGAGATATTCAGTCTCCTTCGCTATTCGAACAAGGCAGTAGAGATAATGTTGGAACTGGAAGATCAGGAAGTACAAGAGGACCTGGCCAGACGAATAGAGGAGGCTCCAACAGAGGAGGAACTCCGAGAGGTACTGATAATGGACCTTCTGTACGAGGTAATGAGCAGAAACCTGGATCACTTCCCGAACAAGTATCACCTGAAGATAAGTCCGGTAGAAAGAAATTTAGGAGAGTCTTATCTGTAAAATACTGCTCAAAAAATCATCTTCTTCTTCTATTATTAATGACAATAACCATTGGGTTATATTTGAAGAATTATTGGAATTAATTGAATAACAAAAAGATACATTAAATGAAAATGAGTATAATGTAATTAAAAATCATATAGAAGATGAAATCAAACGAACAAACTAATCGGAAACTGAATGGTGGGATGAAACCGAGCAAAGAGTTCCAAGAGAGGATGAGACAGACGAGAGTAGAAAGAATGAATCGAATTCATCAGGAAAGATTGAACAGCCGGAAAAAGGACCAGAAGTAAGCCTTGGCCAATTAGTTGAGCAAGTTGAAATCCTGAAAGATCAGAGAGAAAAACAACTTGTACAACGTCTATTTTAGATTGGCACATTTAAGGCTGTTTTAGCCGAATGTAAGCAGGAAACAACAATTTTGGTTTTATGGCAAATAAAGATGTTACTTCTCTCATTTCAAACATAAAAAAACAAAGATCTCATTTTACATTGAAGATTGTTTTCAGGTTTTTTAACCGGTAACTGGGATCGGATAGACTTATGAGTAGACTAAATCAGCAATTCAAAAAAAGTGTAAATAATCCAAATACAAGAGAAAATATTAATGTTGTTTTACAATCAATAACTGTGTATCAGTTATTTTACTGTTTATCACAATCCAACCAATTATGAGAAAATCCATCTATAAATTGGGCTTAATATTTTAGAATTATTAATTTAGATGCATTTTACATTAAAAGTAATTACATGTCCTCGGGTAATTTGTGTTTGAGAGGATGTGATGTTTTATTTACTGTTCAATATAATTTATTGCCAACCTAAATCAACGGACATGACCAAACTTGAAAAATTATACAATGCCATTCAGGAGTTAAAAGAACTGGGTGTGAAACTTCCGGAAGAACTTATAGAAGAAACAAACAGAGTTGAAGAAGAAATCATTAAAAATGAGGTGATTCCAACGCTTTCAGATGCAATTGATCCAATTATTTCCCAAATTCAACGAGAACTACTTCTAATTGTGGAATACATTCCTGATGAACCTCTTCAGGTAAAAATGACACGTAAGCGTAGTTTTAAGTTTTCTGAAGAAGAGGATAATTCCATAAGCAAGCGAAAAGAGTTTAAGAAAGAATCCAACTATACAGTATCACCACATACAAAATCGAAAAAAACAAATCTTACAGTAACATTTCCTGATGGTGCGGTTATAAAAAATCGTTTTGCATGGAAAACACTTTGCGATACCATTGAAAAAGCGGGAGCGGAAAAAGTTGCCCGACTTAGAATCAGGCAGAGCGGAATAGATTTGGTTTCAACTGTTGAAGATGATTATTACCAGCAACACAGAATAAAAGGAGGATATTTGGTACTTACACACTCTTCAACTGAAATGAAAAAGAATCACATTGAATATATTTCCCGGGAATTGGGCTTAAATCTGAAAGTAAAAATCATAACTCCACAAACCGTTTAAGATCAATTTTCTATGGCTAAATTTATAATAGATAACGAAAACGACAATAAAAAAGTCCATGAGTGGATTGCAGAATATACCTGTGAAGGAAAAATGGATTGGGTCAGTGGTTATTTTACCGTGGGCGCTCTTGTTTGGCTCTCGAAAAAAACCAACCATTTAATCAACGAATACCGCTTCATATTTGGCGATATGGTCCTTCATGCCGAGAATAATATGCGAACAATAAACCTGTTGGCCGAAAATATTACGGTGGAAGGTGCTTTGCAATTGAGCAGCCTGGCAAGAGAAGCCGTTGAGTTTCTCGAACAGGAAAAAGTAATTGCAAAAACACTTGAACCCAATTTTTGTCATGCAAAGCTTACTGTTTTTAAACCGAAGGATAAAGATGATCGGCATACTTATTACTTGTCCGGGAGTTCTAATCTTACTGAAGCCGGAATTGGTTTGAAAAAAACACAAAATGTCGAATTGAATGTTGCCGGAACAGGAGCCTCTCATCCTTATTATGAAGAATTTGAAAAATGGTTTGATGATTTATGGGAAAAACCTCAGGCTCATAAAACTAAAACGGGAATAGATAAAAGCGGGAATAAGCAAAAAGTCGATTTCAAAGAATACCTTATCGATGAAATAAAAAAGGTTCATCCGACTAATGCGTAGTTTTTCTCATGCAGGCTATAAATTTTCAGCTTAAAAAATTCCATATCTCTAAATCCGTATGCTTGTCTTTTCATTGTTTTTATTTTATTGTTTATGCCTTCCAATGGGCCGGTTGATATTGGATAGTCATACCATGCAAATATGCCGGTTCTGTGAGCCAGTAACGTACGGGAGAACTTTTTTAACCGCTCCACTTTTGATGCCATTGCCTTAGCTACCCATTTTCCAAGGAACTTTTCAGCATCTTTTTTTGATTTCTGTTCCCATATAAGCTTCAAATCTTCCTTTAAATAATAGGCAATCGATAAAGGCTCATTAATTGCCAAAGCTTCCATTAACCTGTTTCTCTCTTCCTTTTCATCATCAAGGTTTTCATCATTTTTAAGCAAAAGCCATCTTGTACCTTTTAGCAGGTTCTTTTTATTGATCTCTGTTTCCTCTCTGTATACATCTCTTCTAAGTTTAGACAATTCATCGTTGTAAAGTTTTACAACATGAAAATGGTCAAATACTATTTGTGCCTGGGGAAGATTGTTTGTTACTGCAGAAATATATGCCGGCGACATATCTATGGCCACTGCCTCAATCTTTATCTGATTGCGCCTTATCCTTTTCCAGAAAGCCTCCAGAGCCTCATGACCCTTACCTTCTCCAACATGAATAATTATGCCGGTATCCAGATCTACAACTACTGTCATATATTTATGTCCTTTCTTTACTGCAAATTCATCAATAGCAATGTGCTTGACATTTTTTATATCCGGCCTTGAATAATGTTTTTTAAGATATCGCTTCTGAATCTCTTTTACTAAATCCCAGCTAACACCCAAATGATTAGCTACATCAAGTATGGTTCCTATTCTGGATAGTTCTAAAATATATCTTTCTAAACTACGGGTATAACTTTTCTTCTCTTCAGCAAAACATAACTGCTCCTGTCGTATTAATCCACACTCTTTGCATTCCAGTCGCTGAATAACAGTAAGTAAGAAAACCTCTTTGCCGCCAATCGGAATAGTTCTGAATAACCGCTCTTTTGTACCTGATTTGATCACACGAAAACTTTTACATTTTGAACATCGTAATTTATTTTCTTTTGTCTTAACTTTAACGCATACTTTACCGTATTTATAATCAGTGGTAATTACCATTTGGTCACGCAGACCAAAAACATGATATATTAAACTGGTATTCATTGTTTGAATGTTTTGGTTTACATTTCAAATTTAATGTTATACCAGTTTATTTTTTATATTTATGATACTATTGACTTTCAGTAATTTATTCCTTAACTTGTAATGAAGAATTCGATTTATACTAAAATGCATGGCCATGAAAGTTAATTTATCAGTTTGGAAAGCGATCCTCAAAATATTTTGGGGATTTTTTGTTCTGGCATTCATCGCGGGATGCCAGGAAGACCCTTTTCCTTTGGAGAAATTTGATCCAGGTTCTGAGAAGAGTGGTGTTCTGCAGAGTGTTCCCATGAGCGGAACCCTATCCAATGGCGCTTTATATGAAATTTGTTTGCCTGAGATGTGGAATATCCTTCCGGCAAAGGTAATGATCGTTTATGCCCATGGTTACCGTGACGCAGACAAATCATTGATTCTGCCTGTTGATTCGATTTTGGTTACTTCTGAACCAGAAGTTTATATTGGGATCAGGGAATTCATTATGAATCAAGGTATAGGCTATGCGTCCACGAGTTACCGGGCTAACGGGCTCATCGTTCCTGAGGCGGTTGAGGATATCGTTTTGCTCCGGGAGACGATTGACGCTTTTTTTGCCACACATTCAGAAGAATATGATCCTCCGGAGGCTATTGTATTGGTGGGACCTTCAGAGGGCGGACTGGTTACAGTGCTTACCATTGAACAAAATCCAGGACTATTTAATGCTGCGATAGCTACCTGCTGCCCTATCGGCGATTTTTACAAGCAGTTGCAATATTACGGGGATGCGCATGTATTGTTTAAATACTTTTTTGGTCCTAGTATCGGGGGGATCAACCTTGGCAGTCCCAAAGGGGTATCGAAGCGGACTATGGATGCATGGAATGACGAAAGTCTGACGGATGCGATCAGTGACGTACTGGAGAAGGATTTTATGTACAATGAAGGCCGGAAGGTGATACAATTTGTTGCCTGTGCAAATATTCCTGTGGATTTCAGCGATCCCTACAAGGTGGGTCAGGCAATCCTGGAGGTATTGCGTTTTCCGGTCAAAGCCACAAATGATGCTATATACCGTCTTGAAGGAAATCCTTACAACAATAAGTTTCCCCGGCGAGAATATTCCGGATCATTTGACGACAGGAAACTCAATCTAACCGTGGAGCGGATCATGCGGCATGATTGGCAAAGAGCTGCTGAAAAAGTAACTACCTGTTTTGAGACTTCAGGAGTATTGATGACACCTCTGATTACGATGCATACCGAGTTTGATCATGTCTCCTTTTTTGAGCATCAGGTGCTTTATCAAGGTAAAGTGAGTGCTAACAGCCCTTATCCGGAAATATTAACTCAAATACCTGTAATGGGGAGGTATGGGCATTGCACTTTCACTGCGTCTGAACTCGGGGATGTTCTTTCTGAACTTATGAACATGTTGTATCCTTTACCTTAAGAAGAACAGAAAATATTATTTATATTTTGACAGGGCATGAATAATATTTTCCGGTTACAATCAGGTTTTGTAAAAGGAGGAGATTCCCCATATTCTTTTAATTTTACAGTATCAATGAATTTCAAAGGCAGGGCCATTAACAACAAATCGTTTCACCGAATAATTCCAAACCTGCCGGAATCATTAAGATCAAGAGTAATGAAGGAGGAATCTATGAGTTTTAAAGAGGAGTGCATTTTGATTGCTGAGCTTGAGCCGGATGAAAAAAGTATGAAAGTAGAGAAATGGGAATGCAGTGATCCTGTTAATAACACTTCACCACAGCCATTACTGGCCGCTTCACCTCTGAATTTTTTTGTTCCTGTCCGAATATGGCAGATAGGGGAAAAGATTTATTTAAGTCATGGTTTCCTTGACGGTGTTAATAATTATTTTCCTTCCTGGGATGATCCGAGAAGTTCAAATAAGAATCAGCCTTTAGGAGCAAGGTGTGATGGTACTTTTGGAAGAATGGGTGAATATATTGAAATCCCTTACAGTAAATTCATAAACGGGGAAACCATCATTCTTCATCCAAAAGATGTATCCGATCATAATGATGATGTATGGCAATGGCAGACCAACTGGACGGTGACGATTAATCCATAAGGATCTAACCGTTGAAAAATTCATCCTTAATAATTTGGTCAATTTTACCTAATAATGATTTATTTAATTGTTTTTTGTATTCATCGTAGAGGTCTAAAATATCATTCTGTCTTGAATGAGATAGTAAATTCAAATCAACCATTTTAGCTTTGTTTAAATCATTTGGTTCAAATTTCTTAAGACCATTTCCATACTCTCTTCTATTGTCATTGAAAATTTCCATTGCAGTATCAGTCAATAGATAAGCAAAAAGTAAATCAATATTCAAATTTGAAAACAAATCAGATTCCACAGGATAAACACAGTGAAAAGTAGTTAGATTAGAAATATTTGCTTCATTTCTAATGAATCTTAAACCATTGCGATTAAACACAGAAACCCATATCGGAGATGGTGGTCTTTTTTCTAACGCATACCAAGGAGTACGACATTTTGTCAAATATTTCTCATTTACTTTTCTGGATTCACCAATCTTGATGTAATTTGCAACGCTACTTTCTTGCGAGTCAATTGCATTAAACAAATAAACCAATTCATCACGTTCAACTAAACTTTTAAAATCGTTATTTGTAAAAAATTGTCCTTTTACATCTTTTGCTTTACAAATGCATGGCTGAAGATATTCTTTTGATATTGAATATTTCTCAGCTTTTGATTTGCTAAAAGTAAAGTATTCATTAGCTCCTGTAGCAATTCCTCTAACTACCTTTGCGTAATTTGAAAAAGGAATTAAATTTTTATATGAGTCAGAATTCTGCTTTTGATAATACTTTCTCCATTTTACAGAAGCATCTAATTCATTTTGAGGATAAATATGTTCACCATTAGTATTAGGATAATTTACAATATAATTTCTGATGCTTTCTAAATCCGATTTTGAATAAATTGTCGAAAAATTAACTTTCTCTTGGTTATCATCTTTAGCCAAAAGCAAGATGGAAGCAGTCGTTAAAGCATCATCAAAAACAGTTTCTTCAAAATCAATTACAAATAAATGACGTAATGTCTTTGATTTAATCAAATAGTCTTTTACTAACGTGCCATAATCTGAATTTAAAAATTCAGATGGTATTATATATGCAGCCCTACCATTAGGTGCTAATTGATAAACTGATTTTAAAAGAAAAAGAGTATATAAATTGGTAAATCCATTGAATTTGAAATTAAGCTTATCCTCAACTTCCCGCAAAATGTTTTTATTATCAAAATCATGAAATTTGAAATATGGAGGATTACAAATTATCCCATCGTATTTGTTTCCCCAGTCATTAAACATATAATCCTCTAAAAGTAGATCTATTGAGTTAAATGTCTGAAAATAATTTGATGCCACTTGGTGTATTATTGGATCAATTTCAAACCCTTTTATACTTATGTCTGTTTTGCGATTTAAAAGTTCACGAGAAAAAACACCAAGACCAAAAGCAGGCTCTAAAACTGTTTTTAAATTTTTATTTCCAAGAATCCAATTTGCCATTAATTCAGCAATTGGTTGCGGTGTAAAAAACTGCGCGAATTTTTTACGATGCTTTATGTCTGTATTAGCGACATAATCTTGTTCGATTGTATGAGTTTTTACATTTGACATTAAAAGCTTTCTTTTTCAATTCCTAAAATTTCAATCAGATTATCAACATCTAAAACAGCTTTACCTCCTTCAAATGTTACATAGAAAAGCAAACGACCTCTTGCCATTTCTTTTCTGACACTCTTGTGTTCCGGCTCTTCGACTTTGTTCGCTATGAGTGTGCCAGATTTAGAGTTAATCTTAATGGTGGTCTTGTTCTGATTTTTATTGTCTTTCTCAACTGAAAAAACCTTTCCTTCATTATCAGGATTAGCAATAAAAGTCAAAATTTGCTCAAATGATATTCCATAAACTTTGTCAAAGAAAACTTGAAAGTAAAAATGAGGCACATTAAATATTTCTATCCATTTGAAGACCACCTTAATATCTTCTACTTTGGGAGTAATGCTTAAGAAATCTCTCTTTTGTATTTCTTTAACAGCAGTTTTAAGTACTTTAAATAAACCACTTAATTCCGTTAACCGTTCATTTGCATACCAACCAGGTGTATTAAAACTTAAAGCATGGATAGTTTCAGCATCTATGCTTTTTAAAATCGGGATGTACTTTTTTCTGTTACTATGCACCAGTAAATCCAAATATTCGGTTAATATTTTATCACGAATTTCAAGAGCTAATTTTAAATTATTTTTAGTACGTGAGTCCATTGCCTTCTCATATTGGTCAATAAGAAATGCGCTTGAACGAATTTCCAGTCCTGCAATAGATTTCTTCACATAATCCGTAATTTTATCATGAGGGATTTTGCTTATATCAAACCCTAAGTTTTCGTTAAAATCATGTTTTCGAAAAATTAAGATATCTGGCCTTTTGCCAATTGTATCCAACTCATCTTGGAATTCTTGAAAAAAGTCAGTAAAACCATCATCACCTGCAATTAAGTCATCCGATTTACCATATCTAACTGCTACATAATTTTTTGAAGTTTCATTTATTGCATTGAAAATCAAATCTTCTGCCCAGTCTCCTTGCTGCTTGTTTGTAATAAAGTTTGACGAAACTTGTGTTGGGATTCTTGCAGGTGTTCTATCTATATTAAAGTCTACCAAAGATGCAGGTACCTCTTTTGTCAGTTCAGTTATTTTATCAAAATATGTCATATACTTTTTCCGCATTTAAGTTCTTTTTCTGCTACTTTAAGAACATCAATTGCTTTTTCTTCATCCTTCACAATATATAATACCTTACTTGCTAACCATAAAGTTTCTAATTCTGAATATGATATGTTGAATAATTCACTTAGCGTTTTTAAATGTTCTTTTTTTAAAATTTTTTGATTCCTTTCAACTTTGCTAATAAAAGCATCGCCAACCTTAAGTTTATACGCCAATTCCCGTTGTAGCATTCCTGATTCTTCTCTAAGACTTTTTATTTTATAACCAATTGTCATTTTCCTAAAATTGACTTTCCCGATTTTGGTCAAATTTAATTCTTTTTTCTGAAACTTGTTAACCTTAGGTTGATAAAATTTAGCTCTTTAGGTTTTTTCTTTGGAGCAATGTGTTGGCAAAAAACCCAGATATGCAAAATGTGCGAGGGCTTTTCAGTATGCCGCACGAAGGTTCGGGTGTATGGTGAGTAAATAGTGGGTTTGGGCTTTCCGAAATTAGTCAGCGATTGTGCCACACAATATCACTTTATTATGATAACACAAAGGACATTACCAACTGAAAATGAGACTGTTAACGAGGTGCTATATGATAGTACATTCTTATTTCCCGAAAACAATACATCCTTATTTTCTAATTTTATGACATATTTATTTTCTGGTTACAAATGTTACAGTATTAAATTAAAAAACATAGATAATTAGCTGTTGTATAGCTTGTTATCGAAGTTTTTCAGTACCCGGAGCGGGAATCGAACCCGCACTCTGTTGCCAGAACTGGATTTTGAATCCAGCGCGTCTACCAATTCCGCCACCCGGGCTTGAAAATTTTTAAAAATGGTGTGTAAAGCTAATTATTTCAGAGTAATCTGGCAAGATATTATTTTAAAATCTCTTTTGTATCCATTCTTCCTGTTATATTTCCATAAACAATAAGTGCAAAAGCTGCCTAAAAATAATATTAGCCAGGCAATGCCAATTATAACAAAAATTTTATGCTGCTTCATTCCGGAATCCCTTGTTCAGGTGCAGCGTGGGTCAGCCAAAATCCGGAATCAAAAAAAATTACAGTATTAGTAAAAATACAAATCTGATAATTGAACTAAATCAATTAAAAATTCGTTTTATATAATGTATTAAATTTAATTGCGTTAGTAAAAATAATTTTTAACCGGTATAAATATTTAGGGAAACAACAATGAATTAAAAAATTTATTAATGAAAGCAGAATTTCATAATAAGCCGATTGATTTAATTTTAAATGTTCTTAAATTTAATTTTAATCCGGAGTTGACAATAAACGAAGGACAATATATTTTGTCAAAACATAAAAAGAAAATAACAGAAAATTTAGTAAGAAAGTAAACAGTTTAAAGCCTTTCTGAAAGTAAAATACTGTTACAATTAAATATAAAAACAAAGGATATGAAAACGATAATAAAATTTAGAAATGTAATGATCCTTGTATTTGCCATCCTGACAATTTCATCACAGGAAAATTTTGCCCAGGATAAAAATCAAATACTCGATCAGAATATAAGTATATTTGCAGAAGACGAGCCATTATCAGATGTTATAGAAAAAATATGCAATTATTTGAATCTTGATTATTCATACAATTCAAATATTGTTTCTGATAAGAAAGTAAACCTGAATATTTCCAATAAACCAATAAAATTTGTTCTTGATAAATTAATGAAAGATTTTTACCTGCTATTTGAAATTGAGGACAACATAATGGTAGTAAGGGATTATATCTCCCTTGATGAAAGTATGGACTTTGACAGGAGTAATTACCAGGTTCCCGGCATAAACAGAGGATTTCTTTTTAATGATCCCCGGAATAAGTCCATAACCATTGATTTTAAATCAGCCAGTAATCTTATCATTATCCCGGTCAGAATTAATGATTCGGATACTTTAAATTTCATACTTGATACAGGAGTTCGATTTCCCATAATTACAGAACTGCCTTTTGTTAATAAACTTAACCTGAACTATATGATGCCCTTAAAAATCAAGGGACTGGGAGAAGATCAGGAATTAACAGCTTACAGGTCGGGTAATAATACTATTAGTCTTGACAGATTAACTGCAAGCAACCAGGAAATACAGATGATAATTGATGAACATTTTCAAATATCTCATCTATTAGGAATTCCAGTCCACGGACTGATAGGATTTAATCTGTTCAAAAACTTTATAGTAAAAATTGATTATAGCGCTGAAAAGCTGACTTTATACAGGCCGGAGCATTATAAATATCGCGATCGAAGAAGAGATATTATCCTGCCACTGCATTTCGATGATAATAAACCATTTGTCCGCACCAGTATCGTAACAGAAAACTTAAAAGAGGTACCTGTTAAATTGCTTGTTGACACCGGGGCGAGTGATGCATTATGGCTTTCTGAAAAATCAGATGAGCGTATAGAGTTACCTGATAAATATATTGAAACCTTTTTAGGTCGGGGACTCAGCGGTGATCTTTTTGGCGCAAAAGGAAGAATTGACGGTATTTGGGTAGGCCCCCTGGTATTAAGCCGTCCCATTGTTGCGTATCCGAATTCCGAATTGATAGACCAGCTCATATCAAATAATGATCGTAATGGCACTTTAGGAGCAGAAATTTTAAGGAGATTTGAGGTGACGCTTGACTATCGCAATAGCCGTCTAACTTTAAGACCAACAGCAAAGGTTAACGAGGACTTTTCATATAATATGAGCGGTATGGAAGTTATTAATCCGATGCCCGGATTACCTGTTTTTACCATAACGAATATCCGTGAAGATTCGCCGGCTTATTACGCAGGATTAAAAGAAAACGACCAGATCCTTTCTCTCAACAGCAATCACCACAAATCACTTGAATTGAATGATATCAATCTGCTGCTTCAAAGCAGGGAAAACAAAAAAATACGTATCACTGTGCTTAGAGACGGAGAGGAATATAAAACTTCGTTTGAACTTAAAAAGCTCTTTTAAGTATAAGTATTAACATAGATGAAAGTCATAAAATAAAGCTCCTTGCGTAAACGTTTCAATCGAAATAATTATTAATTATATCGATTGGGTTTTCGGTAAATGAACTCATAGATCCCCTGACAATCTTTTCTTAATACTTTGGGTTCATACAATTTTCCTTAATTTTGAATAAATTTTAAGGGTTACATCAGATATTATGAAACAGTTTACAACGAGACAAAATAAAGTTTCAAGACTGGTACAACGTGAAATGGCAGATATTTTTCTACAGCTGAATAAATCAAAATACAGGGGAAAAATTATTACAGTGACTGTTGTCAGGGTGACAAAGGATATGAGTATAGCACGCATTTATCTGAGTATTTTTCCTTCGGAATATATTAAAGATATCTTGAACGAAATCAAATCAAACAAAAGGTCAATAAGGGGGGAACTGGGAAGAAGGATAGGTAAAAGCGTAAGGATTGTCCCTGAACTCGAATTTTACATAGATGACAGTCTTGATTACATAGAACATATTAATGAGTTGCTACATCATTAAAGTCTGTCTATAAAGGCCGGTTATTACGTTATGGTTGTCAACATATTCCGGCATGCCATATTTTTAATTAATTTGTAGTTTAAAATAACTATTAACGAAAGGATTAATCCATTAGATGCGATTGCCACTTTACATAGCTATAAGATATTTATTTTCAAAAAAGAAACAAAATATCATTAATATCATATCAGCTGTCTCCGTTACCGGAATAATTGTGTCCACAACTGCATTGGTAATAGTTATGTCTGTATTCAATGGATTTACATCCCTTATAGAAACTTTTTTTAGTAATTTTGATCCCGATCTGAAAATCACTCCGGTGGAAGGTAAAATGTTTGCTACTTCAGATTACCGGTTCGATGAAATTAAAAATCACCCCCGAATAATTCATTATGCTGAAGTTATTGAAGAAATGGCATTACTTAAATATAATAAACAACAGTACCCCGCTATAATAAAGGGAGTGCCCCAAAATTATGCCAACTATACTAATATAGACACTTTAATAGTTGACGGAGATTTTGTACTTAATGAGCAAGGTATAAGCTATGCCGTTGTTGGACAGGGAGTTGCTTATAATCTCGGACTTGGTTTATCTTTTGTCGAGCCTATAAGGATTTTTGTTCCCAAAAAGGGTCGTCAGACCACTATAACCCTCTCTCAATCTGTAAATTACAGTAATATTTTCCCTTCCGGGATATTCTCTGTCCTTGAAGAAATAGACTCGAAATACGTAATAGTACCATTTGATTTTGCTTCTGATCTTTTTGACAGTGAAAACCAAATATCTGCTGTTGAATTAGGAATTGATCATGAAACAAGTTCTAAAAAAATCCAAAAAGAAATTCAGGATATATTAGGCAATGATTTTAAGGTTAAAAACAAATATGAACAGCATGATTTGATATATAGAACAATGAAATCGGAAAAATGGGCTGCTTATCTTATACTTGTATTTATTTTAATCGTTGCTTCTTTTAATTTACTTGGTAGTTTGTCAATGCTGATAATTGACAAAAAAGAAGATCTCTTCATCCTTGGAAGCATGGGGGCAACCTCTGGCCTGATCCGACGTATTTTTCTTTTTGAGGGTTGGCTTATCTCTGTTTTCGGGGCAATAATAGGTTCTGTACTGGGCGTTATAATCTGTTGGATACAGATAAAATTCCAGGTGATACCTCTTCCGGGGGCAGGATCATTTATTATCTCTGCATATCCGGTTGAAATCATAATAAGAGATATACTTCTCGTTTTATCTGTTGTTTTTATAATTGGATTTTTAGCTTCATGGTATCCTGTAAAAGTTATTTCACACAGGTTCATACTTAATGAAGACTTTGTTCCTGACGTATAAATTATACCATCAATTGGATAAGAATATTTTTTCATAAAGAATAACTATATACAAATTAGCATAAATTTTCTATATTCGTAATGATTAGTGATACCTGTAATTATCTTTCATTGTTTAAATACATTAATTGGCATCAGTTATAATAAAAATTTATAAAGGAGCGATATTGTGAAAGCACTTGTAAAGAAAAAACCTGAAAAAGGAATATGGATGGAGGATGTTCCAATTCCATGTCCGGGACCAAATGATGTATTAATAAAAATTAAAAAATCATCTATTTGTGGTACAGACCTTCATATTTATAAATGGGATGAGTGGGCTCGCCGTACTATTAAAACCCCTTTAATTATTGGCCATGAATATATGGGCACGGTTGTGGAAACAGGCTCGGAAGTTGATCGTGTTAAGGTAGGTGAACGTGTTACCGTTGAGGGCCATATTTCCTGCGGATTTTGTCGTAATTGCCGCAGGGGCAGGCAGCATATTTGTGATAATACCATAGGCATAGGTGTTCACAGGGACGGTGGATTTGCAGAATATATTTCTGTTCCTGCAAAAAATGTACTTCATATTGATTCCCGTATTCCTGATGAAATTATGTCTATTATGGATCCGCTGGGAAATGCGACACACACAGCTTTATCCTTCCCCCTTATTGGAGAAGATATACTGATTACCGGTATAGGCGGCCCTATAGGGGCAATGGCGGCTGCTATTTGCCGTTTTGCCGGAGCAAGAAATGTTATTGGAACCGATTTAAGTGAATTCCGCCGTAATATTGCAAAAAAAATGGGGGCAACCCATGTGATTGATCCACTAAATGAAACTCTAAAAAATACAATGGAACTTCATGGTATTGTTGCCGGATTTGATATTGGACTTGAATGTTCCGGGTCTCCCACAGCCCTTAACGACATTATTAACCATATGTATAACGGGGGTAAAATAAGTCTGCTCGGAATATTACCTCAAAATACTATAATTGATTGGAACAAAATCATTTTCAAGGGATTAACATTGAAAGGGATATATGGCAGGGAAATGTACGAAACATGGTATCATATGGAAATGATGCTTACTTCAGGCCTTGATATCACTCCTGTAATTACCCATCGTTTCCATATTGATGAATACCAAAAAGCTTTTTCAATTATGGAGGAAGGAAATTGTGGAAAAATTATATTAAACTGGTAATTAACAACATACCGTAATGTTCCACGTGGAAAATAAAATAATATGAAGCATGGTTTGGTAACAAGATCTACTGGTAGCTGGTATGAAGTGGTTGACCGGGAGGGAAATAAATTCGATTGTAAGGTAAAGGGTAATTTTCGTATTAAAAATATTAAGAGTACTAATCCTGTTGCTGTTGGCGACTATGTCAGTTTTACAATTGATATGCCACATAAATCTGATTTCAAGACAACAGGATGGATTACATCTGTTGATGACCGCAAAAATTATATAGTTCGCCGTTCGCCAAATCTTTCAAAAAGGGCACATATAATAGCGGCTAATATTGACCAGGCTGTTTTAGTAGTGACAATCTCCCACCCTGTCACTACTCCTACTTTCATTGACAGATATTTAGCCAGCGCCTCAGCATACCGGATTCCTGTACTGATAGTTTTTAATAAAATTGATCTCTATAATAATCAGGAGAAACAAAAATTGAATTCACTTATCTCCCTGTATTCAAATATTGAATACAAATGCTTGTCAACATCTGCTGAAACAGAAGAAGGAATTGAGGATTTGAAGTCCTGTATAAAAAACAAGATAAATGTTATCAGTGGGCATAGCGGAGTGGGTAAGTCTTCTTTAATTAACATTATTCATCCGGGATTGAATCTGAAAACAATGAAAATATCAGATTTTCATAAGTCCGGTAAACACACAACAGCCTTTTCTGAGATGTATATACTTCCCTTTGGCGGTTACATTATTGATACTCCGGGAATAAAAGGATTTGGAATGCTGGATATGGAACCCTGGGAAATTTCACACTACTTTCCTGAAATTTTTAAAATTTCAAAAAATTGCAAATATCATAATTGCCTTCATAAAAATGAACCGGGCTGTGCAGTATTGGACGCTTTAAAAAAAGGAGAAATTTCAGAAAGCAGGTATATAAGCTATCTTGGACTGCTTGAGCCTGATGAAAAATATCGTAAGCCTTATTGAGTATTTAGTTTCCCCGGCTTGTATTTTCAAATTGGTTCTAATCCATGTAAATAGCTTTATGGTAACGGCAATATGGTAATCAGGCATCTGTTCAACCATGAAATTATTATTTTCCGTTTCAAAAACATCCATAGCTTATGGCCCGCATTCGTTTGATTAAACAATTTTGATGAATAGTACTATTAAAAACATTGTTCTACAATTTCACTGATGAGCCTGATTCTGATGAAAATAATCATAAACTAATTTAGCTTTTGATTGTCCCACAACAGATTTAAGTTGTTCTTTATCAATATCTTTAATGTTTTTAACTGACTTAAACTTTAATATTAAATTTTTTATTGTCTTCTCTCCTATACCCTTAATATTTGCAAGCTCGGTTGTTACTAAAGATTTTGATCTTCTATTACGATGAAAGCTAATTCCAAATCTATGTGCTTCATCTCTTAAACCCTGAATAAGCCTTATAGTATCAGAATTCTTATCAAGAATCACCGCATCGCTTTCTCCTGGGAAATAAATATATTCCAGTTTTTTCGCAATACTTATTACGGTAATCCGGTCATCAAGATTGAGTTTTTTTACGGCACTCATGGCAGAAGTTAATTGTCCCTTACCTCCATCTATCACAATTAATTGCGGAAGTGGCGCGTTCTCTTCAAGTAACCTGCGATATCTCCGGTATACGACCTCTTCCATGGATGAATAATCGTCAGGACCGGCAACAGATTTGATATGATAATGCCTGTATTCATTTTTATCTGGTATTCCCTCCTTAAAAACAACACATGCAGCTACGGGATTTGATCCCTGAAGATTACTGTTGTCGAAACATTCTATGTGTTTTGGTATTTCATTTAGTTTCAAGTCTTTTTGCACTTGCTCCAACACAATTAAACTTTTCTTTCTAAAATTTGTTTTATAATGCCTCTTTTCTTTTTCCAGCTTAAAATACCTGGCGTTTCTTTCAGATAATTCCAGCAATTTTTTTTTATCACCTTTTTGGGGTACTTTAAAATTTACATCTTTTAGTAAATTTTCAAGAGGAAACGGCACTAATATTTCTTTAGCATTACTTTCAATTTTTGATCTAATTTCTATAATACCAGCCAGGAGCAAATCTTTAGCCGATTCATCCAATGTTTTACTGATTTCCAGTGTATATGTCTGTATAACCGCTCCATTAATAATTTTAAGATAGTTTATATAAGCAAATTTAACATTCTGTTCAATTGTAAAAACATCTACATTAGTTATAGTCGGAGAAACAACCGTAGATTTACTTTGATATCGCATTAAAGTTTCATATTTCTGTTTTATCTCCTGTGCAGCCTCATAGTCCATTTCTTCCGACTTCATTTTCAATAAAATCTGAAGATGCCTTATCACACCATTAATGTTGCCTTTTAAAATATTTACAATTTCATCAATTCCTTTATTATATTCCTCTTCTGATACTAAATTTTCACAGGGTCCTAAACAATTACCAATGTGATATTCCAGGCACACCCTGAATTTTTTGTTTTCAATATTATCCTTGCTGAGATTGTAATTACAGGTTCTAAGTTTATATTCTGATTTAAAAAGTTCAAGAAAAGTATTAACCATATATACGCTTGCATATGGCCCAAAATATTTTGATCCGTCCCTTATCAATGTCCTTGTCTTAAAAACTCTTGGAAAACGTTCATTTTTTACACAAATCCACGGGTAGCTTTTGTCGTCTTTCAAACGTATATTATAACGGGGTTTATATTTCTTTATAAGATTATTTTCCAATAAAAATGCATCCTGCTCCGACTCAACAACAATGTATTTGATGTCAACAATATTTTTTACCAACATGTGGGTTTTTCGATTAACAAAGTTGTTGGTAAAATAAGATGCCACCCGGGTCTTTAGATTTTTTGCCTTGCCTATGTATATAATCTTGTTTTCTGATCCATAAAACTGATAGACTCCGGGCTTTCCGGGAATAAAAGAAACAATTTCCTTAAGATCGTCCCGTTTATCTCTATTTCTCTTATTGTTCAATTATTTTTGATATTTTACAAGAATATAAGGATTGTATTCCTTTATAATATTTTTTTGTTCTGTTTGAATAAATTCCAAGTCACAAATGAAACAAAAATAAATATTATTGATACCAAATTTCTTTACCATTTTTAAAACCGCCAGTGAGGTTCCCCCTGTCGCGAGCAAATCATCATGTATCAAAACAATATCATTTTTATTAAGTGCGTCGGCATGCATTTCAATTTCATCGGTACCATATTCCAGATCATACTTCTCTATTACCTTTTTCCCTGGCAGTTTCCCATATTTTCTTATTGGAACGAATCCGGCATTCAATTCGTTAGCAATAGCACCTCCAAGTATAAAACCCCTGGCTTCAATCCCTATTACTTTTGTTATATTATAATCTCTAAAATTATCCACAATATCATTTATTGTGTAGTTTAAATAATCTTTCTCTTTTAACAAGGTGGTGATATCTTTGAAACTTATTCCCTTTATTGGAAAATCAGGAATTTCCCTAATAACTTTCTTTAAATCCATAAATTCTCTATTTTGTTCCACGTGAAACATTATCTGCCTAACAATATTAATAAAACATTTATATCAGCAGGTGATACTCCTGATATTCTTTTTGCCTGACCAATGGTTTTAGGTTTAATTTTTTCAAGTTTTTGTCTGGCTTCCGTAGATAAAGAAATCAATTCATTATAATTAAATTTATTTTCAATACTGATTTCTTCAAACTTTTCAAGTTTTTCTGCCAGTAATTTTTCTCGATTTATATATCCTTCATATTTAATAATAATCTCAGCACTTTCAAGAATTTCCTTTTTTCTACCAATGGGTACCCTTTCGAGAAATGATTTAAAGGGACCTATGTATTCGGCTAAATCAAATATAGAAATCTGGGGCCTTAAAATTATGTCTTTCATTTTTACACCTTGCCTCAATTCACTTGTACCCTTATCTGTAAGTAATTGATTTACAACATCTGGCCTTACACTGAATTTTTTGGTAAATTTTAAAATTTCTGAAATATACTGTTTTTTTTCATTAAGCAATTTTTCTCTTTCTGCAGAAGCTAATCCTATTTTAACCCCCTTATCTGTTAACCTGAAATCTGCGTTATCCTGACGCAATAATATTCTGAACTCTGCCCTGCTCGTGAACATTCTATATGGCTCATCAACACCTTTTGTCACTAAATCATCAATAAGTACACCAATATAAGCCTCGTCCCTATTCAGGGTAAATTCCTCTCCTTTATATCCATAACACCTTAAATGAGCATTTATGCCTGCAATGATACCCTGAGCCCCGGCTTCCTCATAACCTGTAGTTCCATTAATTTGTCCCGCGAAATATAAATTTTTTACAAGCTTTGTTTCCAGCGTATGACATAACTGTTCCGGTTCAAAATAATCATATTCTATGGCATAGCCCGGTCTGAAAATTTTTGCATTTTCAAGCCCGGGAATTTTTTTCATAGCACTATATTGTACCTCCCAGGGTAATGAAGATGCAAAACCGTTTAAATAATATTCAACAGTGTTTTCACCTTCTGGCTCAAGAAACAGCTGGTGCTTATCTTTTTCACTAAAAGTAACAAGCTTTGATTCTATACTCGGACAGTATCTGGGACCTCTGCTTTTAATAGATCCATCAAACATCGGGGCTTCATTAAAACCCTTTCTAAGTTCATTGTGGACATCAGGATTAGTATGGACAATCCAGCATGATCTCTGTTTTAATTTTGTCTTCGTTCCCGGTAAAAAGGAAAACGTATAATTATTATCTTCACTTTTTTGCTCAGTTAACATGGAAAAATCGACAGTCCTGCCATCAATCCTGACAGGCGTTCCGGTTTTTAACCTGCCTGTCCTGAATCCTTTTTCAGCCAATTGCTCAGTCAGATTATAAGATGCAGCTTCGCCTATCCGTCCTCCCTTCATTCTTGCTGATCCTATATAAATTAAACCATTAAGAAAAGTACCATTAGTAAGTATAACAGTATTAGAATAAAAATCAATTCCTATCATACTTTTTACTCCCTTAACCTGGTTGTCTTTAATTATCAGACCAGTTACAATATCCTGCCATAAATCAAGATTTTCAAAACTTTCCAGTGTTTCCCTCCACATTTGAGAAAATTTCATCCGGTCATTCTGACATCTCGGGCTCCACATTGCCGGCCCTTTAGATATATTAAGCATTCGAAATTGTATGGTACTCCTGTCAGCTACAATTCCGGCATAACCTCCCAAAGCGTCAATCTCTCTCACTATCTGACCTTTCGCCACTCCACCCATGGCAGGATTACATGACATCTGTGCATATTTTGTCATGTCCATTGTTATCAACAAGGTTCGCGACCCCAATGTAGCTGCTGCTGCTGCTGCTTCACATCCTGCGTGTCCTGCTCCAACAACAATAACATCATACTTTGTTATCATTTCCTTCACCTCTAAAATCCCTTTTCTTTAAGTAATAATTTTCTTTTTTTCTAATCAATGCTTTCTCTTCTTCTGTTATATCATTATAACCTGATAAATGTAAAATACCATGAGAAACAATTCTATATAATTCTTCATCAAAACCGGCACTATATATTGCAGCATTTTCTCTCACTCTTTCAATGCTGATAAACAAATCTCCTGATATTATGTTTTTTTCAACATAATTAAAAGTAACAATATCAGTGTAATAGTCGTGGTTAAGATATTCCCGGTTCATTTTCAACAGGTATTCGTCCGAACATAAAATTATACTTATCTCACCACATATTTTTTGCTCCTCTTCTATAAGTTCCCTGATATGGCTTTTTAAATTATTCCATTGAAAATCAAAAACATCTGTTTCTTCAAAATAAATGTTAATATCACTCACTTAAGCTAATATTTATTCTTATACAACTTCCTCCTTCTTTAAATTCAATATTTTTGCATAATGATTTAATAATGTGCAATCCCCTGCCTGACTCCTTCCTTAAATTTTTAATAAGCGTAGGATCATCAATTTTTGAATAATCAAACCCTCCCCCTTCATCGCGTATTTCAATAATTATATTATTATCATCCCCCTGAACTGCTATTTTAACAGTTTTCTCTGCATTATTGTTGTTTCCGTGACAAATTGAATTCATAATTGCCTCTGAAGCACACAGTAATACATTATTAAAATAATTTTCGGGCAAATTATTACTATCAAATATTCTATAAAGAAACTTCTCTACAGCAGATAACTCCTTCTTATCTGATTTTATAATAAATATTTCTGAATATTTGCCCAAACCTATCTGTTTTCAAAATTATTCAAATACTCTTTATATTTTTTGTTATAAAAATTGCTTAGCTTATGAGAATTTTTATTAAAAATCTCAATTACAACATCTTTCTCCTTGTTGAACTCAAAAAATTCAACCGGATCACTATAAAAATCTTCAGCAACCTTACTCTCTCTTTTCTTGTCGAAATCTCTTTCCATTTCAGCATTCTCAGCTTCGAGCAGGCGTGCTGTAATTTGCCTCTGCCTTGCGATCATCTCAGCATTAATATTTCTGTTTATAAGTTCCTGCCGGTTGTGTTCAAGTATCCTGTCAATTTGCTGAAGATGATTACGTGCAGGACTTCCAATATTACCATCATTCATAATTTCACGAAGCATTTGCTGCATCATCTCATGTCTCATTAACATTTGCCCATACTGCTCCTGCCCGGGCCCTCTTTGCCCATTCTTCAACTGTTCTATCATTTGTTCCAGTTGCTTACGTATATTTTCGGATGTTTTCTTCAATAAATTTAATCCGCCACACTTCCCTCCGGGCCTTTCACACTGCTGGGTTCCAGGCTTCGCATTCGCTAACTGTTCTTCAAGATTCTCAAGCGCTTCATTTAACATTAAAGCTAAATTATTGACAGAAGTAATAATGTATTGCTGACTGCTTTTTGCGTTTGGAAATAATCCTTCTTCCATCTGTGTTGTAACATTTTCCAAATTGAATTGCAATGTTAACAACTCATTATTTATCATATTACTTATATGGGCAGTTCTTTTTGCCAAAGCATATAAGGAATCTCTCACTATTTTACTTTGATCCTTTATTTGCTTTTGCTTCAGATTGAGTTCATTTAAGACAGGATCCCCGGCAGATATAACATTTAGAGTTTTAAGAATATCTTCCTGTTCAAATGAAATTAAAATAAGATTACTAAGTATCTGTCTAAGGTTCTCGATATTCTCCGTTTTTTGTTCCACATCATTTGAATCCAACATCTTTTGCATTGCCAAAGCAATATTTTCCAAACTTCCGGAAGTCTTTTTAATGCTTTTCCACGATCCGTCTTTTTTCTTGTTTTCCAAATGTTTAATGCTTTCCATCATATTATTTCTTGTCTCATCAAACTCTTCACTGAAATCATCAAAATTAAGAGGTTTATCTAATTCATTATTCATTTCAAGCGCTATACCCAACTGTTTTTGCAACTCGGTTATATCATCTTTGTGGTCCTTAACATATTCTTTAATTGAATCAAAATCTTCATTTGTTCTAATATCATCAGATAATTTTTCTTCCTCCTTTCCCTTAGCTTTAATCTCATCTATGATATTCTGCAGCTTTTGTTCAACCTTCATTTTACGGAGCATCTCAAGATTCCTGTCTAATTGCTTTTGCAGGTCTTCATAAGTCATGTCCATACGATCTGTTAAGCGATTAATTTTTTTACTGTCAAATTCTTCTGCCAGTTTATTAAATTCATCCAGTAATTTTTTGAGTTCGTCAGTGAAAACTTCATCCAATAATTTCTCAATTTGTTTCTGCTTCTCTATAATCTCATCACGCTCCTCTTTAAATGAATTTGTGTAATTATTAAGATTCTCATTATTTTTCTTTATTTTGTTATACAAATTTTCAAGTCTGTTTTGCTTAGTAACAATATCATTAACCATTTGTGAGTTTTCCCAGTCTGATACATTTGTATCCATATTTTTTATTCTAAGTTGCTTAAGATTACCCTGAATTTCATTGGCAAGTTCCCGGCTCTCATTTAACATCTCTTCAATGTTTCTGAACTTTTCATCTTCTATCTTGGATATTTCATCTTCATCAGGTATGGTAATGGTATAACTATCGGAAGTAGTTGTTTTATAATTATTTATAATATCATTATCAGTCACTGAAAAATAATAAGTAATAATTCCCGAAGGCAATGACAAATCAGCAAAATCATAACTGAAATAAAATTCCTGATCTTTTAAATTTTTTATAAAAGGTATGGAAATGGAAGAATCCTTATTTTCAACATTAAAATGAAAATCCAGACCGGTAAAACCGTAATCATCGCCTATTAAACCCTTAAAAAAATAACGTGTAATTTTAGTAGAATCCTGTATCGCTAAAAGTTCAATTTCAGGATACAGATCGGGTATAACATCTATTGAATAAGATAATGCAAGTTCGGTATCCGTCATATCATTTTTAATATAAACATTATATTTATGCGATTCATTAAATACTTTATCCACAACAAAAAATTTTTCACATTTAGAGGCACCAACTGTAGTTGAATCAGAAAAAAATAAAAATAGAGAATCAATATCAATACCATCAAAGTACCATTTAATTTTAGTTCCTTCAGTAACCTGAAAATCACCGGTATTTATATATGATTCATCCGAAATTCCCGTATAAAAAGGAGGTTTAATTTCCACACGGAAATTAGTTATTCCGGGGGCAGGCAAAATATCCAGCAAAAATTTTTCTGAATTATTTTTCATATCTGTAAAATAAAAATTTATTGGATTAATGACTGAGGCAATATCAAACTCAAAATTTCCCTCTGAAATATTGTTCATCAGATAATTATTTCCTTCAATATTAATGTATACAACCTGGGGAAGTTTATCACCTCTGCACTCCAGCAATATTTTAAATGACTCTCCCTTAGTAGCGATCAGATCATCATTAACAAGATAAAAATTAAAGGGTGCAGGTTTAGTAAAAACCTCATCATAATGTATAATCCTTTGCACAGAAGTTGAAACTAAACTTCTGTTAATAAAAAATATACCGGTTGCAACTAACACACTCACAATAAAATAAACCAATATAATTTTTAAATTTCTAAACTGAACAGCATCCCTGAAATCAAAAATACTAAGCTTATTTATTTTCTGATCAATACTTGCCTCAATAATATCAGCAGAATAATTATTATCTTTTAATTCCGATAACTCAATTATATTAAGCAATTTATCTTCAATTTCCCTGAAATGATTCTGTATAATAAAAGAACTGCTCTTAATATTTAAAGGTTTAATAATGCCAATAAGTCTGAAAAAAGGGACAATTATGTAATGAACAGATAAAAGCAAACCAAAAACAAAAAATCCATAGAAAATAAATATTCTTATATTTGAAGGCATATATAGCAGAGATTCAAGAAATACAAAAAATAGAAATATTGCCAACAAGAAAAAAATAGTAAGTAACAATCCCCTTACTATTTTAAAGCTATAATACTTCGAACGAAACGCAATCAGCTTTTTAACAAGTATGTTGAAATCTTTTGTCATATTTTGTAATTCCCTATTATAGAATATCTTAACAAAAATACAATAACCCCTTGTTGTTAATACATATTTGAAAAAACAAAAATAATCTTTTAAAACAAAATTTGCATTCTTCCTAAATTTATATATTGTAATTATTCTGAATCCATCTATAAAAATTATACGAATTTTTTGATTATTATTTTCACAAAAAATCAACTTGTTTAAAAGTTAATAATAAGTAACCAAAAATTTATAAACCATTGTTATTATCTTTTTTAATTATCTATATATTAATAATTTGTATAATTAATATTACTAATAACCTGTTATATATAATGATTAAATTATATTTATAAAATTTAAAAAAAAGATTTTAACAGGAATCAACAGCTCATTATTAGTATTATTATTTAATATTACATTTGTATATAATAAAAAAGAAACAAATATTTTGAAAATATTATTAGTTGAGGATAACATACTTAATCAGAAAGTGGTTTCTTTTCATTTACGTAAACGCCACTATGAAGTATTTACTGCAACCAATTGGGTTGAGGCCATGAAAATTTTCAAAAATGAATATCCCGATTTAATTTTTATGGATATTATGCTGCCTGAGAAAGATGGTTATGAAATAGCAGGAGAAATTAGAAAAATTGAGTATGAAGAGGGAAAAAATACACAAATACCCATTATTGCCCTTACTGCTAATACGCTGGATAATGACAGGAAAAAATGTTTAAAGGCAGGAATGAATGATTACCTGTCAAAACCTTTTACTGCACAGGATTTATATAGAGCTATAGATAAACTAATTATTAATAGTTGATAAACGGGGTACCGGAATGACAGACCACCTTGACATAAGAAAAAACAACTATTCTGAAAATGAAAAAGAATTAGATGTTAAACTAAGGCCTTTAAATTTTGTTGATTTTAAAGGTCAGAAACAAATTGTGCAAAACCTGGAAGTTTTTGTAAAAGCAGCCTCTATGCGTAATGAAGCATTGGATCATGTATTACTTCATGGTCCTCCCGGTTTGGGAAAAACTACATTATCACATATTATTGCAAATGAATTGGGGGTGGGTATAAAAATATCATCGGGACCGGTATTGGATAAGCCTGGTGATCTTGCCGGGCTTCTTACTAATCTTGAGGCGAGGGATGTTCTTTTTATTGACGAAATACACCGTTTGTCACCGGTAGTTGAGGAATACCTCTATTCTGCGATGGAAGATTTTCGGATTGATATAATGATAGACAAAGGGCCAAGCGCCCGCTCAATACAACTGGAACTGAATCCTTTTACATTGATTGGAGCTACTACCCGGTCAGGATTGCTTACCTCTCCCCTGCGTGCAAGATTTGGAATTAATTCTCATTTGGAATATTATGATTTTGATGTATTAAAAGGAATTGTTAAGAGATCGGCACGTATTCTGGAAGTAGAAATAAGTGAAGAGGCAGCATATGAAATTGCCGGCAGAAGCAGGGGAACACCGAGAATAGTAAATTCATTATTAAGGAGGGTACGTGATTTTGCCCAGGTAAAGGGAAGTGGAAAGATTGATGTTGATATTACAAAAATGTCGCTAAAAGCTTTAAATATTGATCAACATGGCCTTGATATAATGGATAACAGAATTTTACTCTGTATAATAGATAAATTTAAAGGAGGCCCTGTTGGAATAAATACAATAGCTACGGCTGTAGGAGAGGATAGTGGCACTATAGAAGAGGTATATGAACCATTTCTTATCAAGGAGGGATTTATAAAACGCACACCCAGGGGAAGAGAGGCCACAGAAAGGGCATATAAACATCTGGGGAGAATAAATTTAAACAGTAATCCATCCTTGTTTTAGTCAGTGAGACTATGGTTTGTATGGTCTAAATCATTAAGTCGAACTGATCACGAGCAAAGCGAAGGAAAAGCGAAGGAATCATTACAAAGTTCAAAGGAATCATGATTTATTCATTTTCTTCCAAATCTATCTCAAACAAACGGGGCCACCATTTTCCTGTAACAAATAATCTTTCATTTTCTTTATCATAAGCAATTCCATTCAGGTAATCAATGGTATCAGCCGGGTTTTTATACATATTAATTAAACCTTCAAGGTTTATTTCCGATAATACTCTTCCTGTTTCTGGATCAATAATGATAATCAAATTTGTAGTATAAACATTAGCATAAATTTTTCCATTGATATATTCCAATTCATTTAGATAGTTTATTATTCCTTTATCATTTGCTATCTGCATTTTTTTTATTTCTGAAAAATTTGAAATATCGAGCCATATTAATTCGTGAGATCCATTACTCATTATTAAATTTTTACCGTCATTTGTAAGTCCCCACCCCTCCTTTGACTTATAGCTGAAACTGTCTATAAGTGAAAAATTTAAAAAATCGTAAATAAAACCTTTCCGGGATCTGTATGTAAGCTGATATATCTTATCATTAAGGATAGTAATTCCTTCACCAAAATATTTTTTATCTAAAAGTGTTTTTTTAATAATTTCGGCTGTATTCAGATTTAATTTGAATATTCCTGAAGATCCCTTTTCTCCCGTACCTTCATACAGATAACCATCATGAAATTCAAGTCCCTGGGTATAAAAATTTTTATTATGAGGGTAATTGTTTATCACAGTGTAATGTAATTTTTCAGGTTTAATATTTGAAACGGCATTAAAAGAGATAATTCTTGTGTTATTAACTCCGTCTTTTTTAGAGGCAGTCACCCGTAAGGTGTTTTTACCAATAAGGTTTACTTTTATTCCCTCAACGGTAAAATCAAGCTGACCTGTTTTTTTTAGGAGTGAATCATTGTAAAGCAGATTTATTTCACCTATTTCCCCATTTTTTACCCTGGTCTTAACATTAACTGAAATATTTTGTCCGTATATATAATTCTTAGCTCCGGGCAGGACATTGATGGCGCTGACAGGTTTACGTGAACGTCCCGGTTTATTTGAACATGAAAAGAATGTAACAAAAAGAAAAAAGACAAATATCAATGGCAAAACAGATTTCTTCATATAATGTTAAAATATTTTATTATTCTCTATGTTTTAACACCATAAAAATAATTAAAAAACGAAGCGCTACAATAAAGCACATGTAAAGTAAATTATATCTTTGTTTTAAAATAATCTATATTGAATCCATTTAAAAAAATAGCAGGAGATACTGCCATTTATGGAATGAGCAGTATAATAGGACGATTTCTTAACTGGTGGCTGGTTCCTTATTATTCATTTATTTTTGTTCCCGAAGTTTTTGGAATAGTTACCAATTTATATTCATATGTGGCGTTTTTCCTTGTCTTATTGATTTATGGAATGGAAACAGCTTTTTTCAGATATGCATCAAAAAGTGATAATTCTGAGAAAGTTTACTCTACCTCATTAGTTTCTCTTTTCATAACTTCTTCTTTATTTATTATCCTGGTATCAACATTTAAAGGTAATATAGCCTCTGTTATAAACTATCCGGAGCATCCTGAATATATACTTTGGTTAGCAATTATTCTGGGTTTAGATGCTTTTACGGCAATACCATTTGCACGACTCAGACTGAACAACAGGCCTGTAAAGTTTGCATCCTTAAAACTGTTGGGGATAGGCTTTAATATAGGTTTCAATCTTTTTTTTCTGACTTTTTGTCCTTCAATTATTAATAAATATCCTGATTCTTTTATAAATATTTTATATTCTCCTGATATCGGTGTCGGGTATGTGTTTATTTCAAATTTACTTGCTTCCTTTATTACACTTATACTTCTGTTGCCGGAAATATTTAGGGTTAATCTTCTGTTTGACCATAAACTGTTGAGAAGGATGCTGAATTACGGATTTCCAATATTGATTGTAGGGCTTGCAGGTATGGTTAATCAGAATATTGATAAAATACTTATTCCTTTTTTAATTCCGGACGAGCAAAATCCTATGTTTCAAGTGGGGATATACGGGGCAAATTATAAATTGGCTGTTTTGATGAACATGTTTATTCAGTCGTTCAGGTATGCTTTTGAACCATTCTTTTTTTCAAAGGGGAGTTCAATGGAAGATACTCAAATATATAGCAGAATTATGAAATACTTTGTGATTTTCGGACTTTTTATTTTTACAGTGATGATTCTTTTTATAGATATCATCAAAATAATCATATCTCCTGAATATCACGAAGGACTTAAAATAGTTCCTTTGATATTAATGGCAAATTTGTTTTTTGGTATATATTTTACATTGTCTCTCTGGTATAAACTTAAAGATAAGACAAGGTACGGCGCTTATATTGCATTAACAGGGGCGGTTATTACCGTGTTTCTCAATATACTCCTTATTCCTGTTATTGGCTATACAGGTTCTGCTGTTGCTGTTTTTGTTTGTTATTTTGTAATGATGGTTATGTCTTATTGGATAGGAAAGAAACATTACCCCGTTCCTTATGACCTTAAGCGAATCGGGATTTATTTTCTGGTTACGGCCGTCATTTATGCCGGCTCCCTGATTACACAATCATTTAGTGATATTTTTAAGTATTCAGCTAATATTATACTTTTGTGTATTTATTTTGTTACTGTTTTTATGTTTGAAAGGAATGAAATGAGTTTGATAAATATTAACACAAAAGATAATGATTAAAGTGCGTTTTCTATATGATGCCTTTGAAAATAATTAATTTGTTTAGAAGAGTGAAATAATGAACATTTTTTGATGTAAAGTGTATTTAATAATGCAGCCAAAGTTGGAATTAAGATTAATATACTCAAAAAATTTTAAAGAATGGAGGAACTGAAACATAAAGAAATTGCGCTTGCCAGTGATCATGCCGGTTTTGAAAGGAAACAGGATATCATTAAATTTTTGGAAAACAGGGGAATTAAATATAAAGATTTTGGATGTTTTACAGATAAAAGTTGTGATTATCCTGATTTCGGACATTTGATTGCTGATGCAATTGATAAAGGAGAATATGATACAGGAATAACCTTTTGCGGAAGCGGACAGGGAATAAGTATGACCGCAAACAAGTACCCTAACGTACGTTCTGCTTTATGCTGGATACCTGAAATTGCAGCTTTGGCAAGACAACATAATGATGCAAATATTTGTGCTATTCCAGGACGTTTTGTCACTGCACGGGAGGCTGAAAAAATTGTGGAAACATTTCTAGGTTCTCATTTTGAAGGAGGCAG
This sequence comes from uncultured Prolixibacteraceae bacterium, assembly GCA_964540755.1. Lineage (GTDB taxonomy): Bacteria > Bacteroidota > Bacteroidia > Bacteroidales > Prolixibacteraceae > JAAYJR01. The sequence goes on from CAZIOB010000191.1 coordinate 86,022, forward strand.
GCATGCCCGAAGGATATCTAAAATACCTGTTAGAAAAAAATAAGTTAAAAGGAGATGATTTTTCATCATTAAAACAGAATAATATAATGGAATATGTTATCTAATACTTGCAAATATGCATTGAGGGCTATGATTTATCTGGCTAAGTTTTCCACTCCTGATAAGAGGGTAGGGATTAAGAAAATTGCGGATGACCTGTATTTGTCATATCCTTTTTTAGGCAAAATTTTACAACATCTTGTTAAACAAAAACTGCTTGTTTCCAACAGGGGGCCTTCGGGAGGTTTTATCCTGGCACGCGATGCGAGTGATATTAGCCTGTATGACATTGTTGTCAGTGTAGATGGGGAGGAATTTTTTACAAATTGTTTGATAGGACTGGAACCATGTCACAGCCAAGATACTCATAAACCTTTGTGCCCTATTCATAATCGATATAATGAATTAAGGAAAAAAATTACAAAATTTTACAAAGAAACTAACCTTGAGTTAATTAGCCGGGATATAGAAAAACATGAAGATATAATGAGATATTGATATTCTAAAGATATTTTTCCCATCTTCTGTTAGAAACAAAAATAAGATAGAAAAACAAAGCGGCAGTAATGCCCATACAGTTAGCTATGAAATCGTAAATATTGCTGTTTCTTGAACTTGATATTACATGTTGGGTAATTTCAAATAAAGCCCCCAGAAAGACAGAGATAAAAGGAGCCAGAACAAGATGTTTTTTTTTAAGAATTTTTAAGGGTCTGAATAAAAGAAGGCATAATACAAAAAAAAGCACAAAATGAACCATTTTATCAAAATACGGAATAGACATAAATGGTTTTTTGGGCAGGCCGGAGGCGGGAAGGTATAAACCATAACTAATAAGCGCCAGCCAGAGGAGGGGCTTATAAAATATCCCTATTATTTTTTTTCCCGCAATATTTTTATTCATGTATTGGTTTGTAATTCATTATAAAGCCGTAAAGAAATAAAAAATATGGCAGGAATTTATATACATATTCCTTTTTGCCGGCAAAAATGTTATTACTGTGATTTTTATAGCAGCACTGAAATTAATTTGTCCGGCAAATTTATAACTGCATTAAAAAAAGAAATTACTCTCCGCCGTAATTATCTTGGGGGAGAGATCATAGATACTATCTATTTTGGCGGGGGCACTCCTTCTGTATTAAGTATAAACCAGCTTAATGAAATTCTTTCTTTTTTAAAAGTATGTTTTTATGTTTCCGGTAATGCGGAAATAACACTCGAAGCCAATCCGGATGATTTGAACATGGATTATTTAAAAGGGTTGCTTGGTTGTGGAATTAACAGGTTGAGTATAGGGGTACAATCACTTCAGGAAAGACATTTAAAAAGAATGAATCGCCGGCATGATGCGATGCAGTCTGTCAGTTCAGTAATGAATGCAGCAGGGGCAGGATTCACAAATATCAGCGTTGATCTTATTTATGGCCTTCCGGATTTGTCCGGCCGGCAATGGAAATCAGATCTGCATGTAGTTTTAAATATGCCCGTGGTTCATCTTTCTGCTTATCATCTTACCTATCACAAAGGAACAGTTTTTTATAAATGGTTACAAGGTGGCAAAATAAAGGAACTACCTGAAAGAGAAAGTGTTTCTCAATTTCGCATATTGATTGAGGAGACGGGTAGGGCAGGTTTCGAACAATATGAAATTTCAAATTTTGCAAAGGATGGAATTTATTCGGTTCACAACAGAGCATACTGGACCGGCAAAAAATATTTAGGAACAGGACCGGCGGCTCATTCTTATGATGGTAAAACCAGGAGATGGAATACTGCCAATCTTGAAAAATATATCAGGGCAGTTGAAAATAATGAAAGGTATTACGGGACAGAAAGGCTTGGTCCGGAGAAGAGATATAATGAATATATTTTGACAAATCTGAGAACAAAGTGGGGAGTATCCGCAGTTATTCTTGAAAAGCATTTTGGAAGAGAAAAGCTGGATTTCTTTTTAAGGTCAGCTGAAAAATATATTTCCCTGGAAAAGATTATAAGAATAAATGATATTTTTCTGCTTAGTAAAGAGGGAATTTTTACTTCAGATAACATCATTGCGGATTTGATGATTATTTAATTGTTTACCAATTAATTGAATTGCTGCCATAATTTATAAATATTGTTAATGCATCGTGCCGTAAAATATAAAATCTATATCTTAGCGGTTCTTTTAAAATAGTATTTAATGATAGTCAGAATAGTCAATAAATCGAATAATAAACTGCCTGAGTATAGTACTAAAATGTCAGCAGGTATGGATTTAAGGGCATTTTTGAATAAACCTCTTGTTTTGAAGCCCATGGAACGGTATTTGGTTCCAACAGGATTGTTTATTGAGCTTCCGTGGGGTTATGAGGCCCAGATAAGGCCAAGAAGCGGGCTTGCCCTGAAAAAGGGAATTACTGTTTTAAATACCCCCGGGACTATCGATGCTGATTACAGGGGTGAAATAATGGTAATTTTAATTAATCTTTCCCGGGAAGAAGTTACTATTGAAAACGGTGAACGTATATGCCAGATGGTTGTTGCTCATCACGAAAACATTGATTGGGAATTAGTTGAACAGCTCAATGACACAAAGAGGGGAGAAGGAGGATTTGGCCATACCGGCAAACATTGAAAATTTGAATTATTTATAAGTTATATAAAGTGAAAGCAAGAAAGATACTAAAGATACTAATCATATTTATTTATACGGTTTTTATGTTTTCCTGCTCGGGAGCAGGGAAACTTTCAGACCAAAAGGCTGAAAATATTGAAAAGGAAGAAGAACAGAAAGATATACAATTCGAATATCTCTTTGTTGAAGCCATAAAGGAAAAAGTTCTTGGCAATCCGCAAAAGGCAATACAGAATTTATCGGGTTGTCTGGAGATTGATCCCGGTTCCTCGGCAGCAATGTATGAACTAGCTGGTATTCATGCAGCAAACAATGATTTTACCAGCGCCTCACTTTTACTTGAAAAAGCAATTTCTATTAATCCGGATAATAAATGGTATAAATTATTACTTGCAAAAATTTATCAGCAGACAAACAAGTTTGTCCAGGCTGCTGAAATATATGAGAAATTGCTGGAAAACGATCCTGAGAATATGGAATATTTATTTATGAAAGCTAGTATGTTTTCTAATGCAGAAAAGTTTGAGGAGGCCATAGCAGCGTATGATCAAATGGAACAAAAAACAGGAATTAACGAACAGATTTCTGTCGCTAAGCAACAATTATATATTTCAAATGATGAGCCTGATAAAGCATTTGAAGAAATAGAGAAACTTATTGAATCTGATCCCTCTGAACCTAAATATTACGGACTTTTAGCCGATTTGTATCAAAGCCAGGGAGATTCAGTAAATGCCCTGAAATATTACCGTAAAATTCAGGAGATTGACCCCGATAATGGTTTTGTTCATCTTTCGCTTGCCAATTTTTATTTTAATTCCGGAGATCCGGAAATGGCATATAAAGAGATCAGGGAGGGTTTTCTTAGCGAGGAGGTAGATATACAGTCTAAATTGCAGATGTATCTTATATTGACCGCCTCATCTAAAAAAAGAAAGGTGACTCCTGAACAGGAAGAGGAACTGATCAATATTCTTTCTGAAGCTCACCCTGATGACCCTATAGTTTATACTGTACGTGCAGAAAGTCTTCTGAAAAACAATAAGCTTGAAGAGGCCAGGGGCCAGCTTTTAAAATCTTTGGAAATACAGAAAAACGACTATATGTTGTGGGAAAGGGTTCTTTATATTGATAACGATTTGCAGGATTGGAAAAGTCTGTACGAACATAGTAACCAGGCAATGAACCTGTTTCCAAATCAGCCACAGGTATATTTTTTAAATGCAGTGGCCTCTCTTCAATTAGAAAAATATGATGAAACAGTATCCATATCAGACGAGGGTATTATGTATATAGTTGAAAATGACCGTATGAAAGGCCAGTTTTTAATGTTGAAGGGCGAGGCTTTATATAAGATGGGAAAAAAAGACGAAGCATTCGGTTTATTTGATCAGGCAGTGGATATGGATCCCGACAATCATATAGCTCTTAATAATTATGCCTATTATCTTTCTCTTGCGGGTAAAAATCTGGACAAGGCAGAACGTATGAGCGGGCGTGTAATTGAACTTTTTCCGGAAAATGCCACCTATCTTGACACATATGCATGGGTGTTATTTAAAAAGGGCGAGTATGCACTGGCTAAATTTTATATGGAGTCGGCAATTAATTATAATAAAGATGAAAGTCCTACACTTTACGAACATTATGGTGATATCCTGTTTAAACTTGGAAACGTGCAGGAGGCCTTGAAGTATTGGGAAAAGGCAAAGGAAAAAGGTAGCGATTCTGAAATTCTAATGATGAAAATCAGGGAAAAAAATTATATAGAGGAATAGAGGAAAGCGGTAATTTGTTGGAAATGAAATTTCTAAGTAGAATATTTTTAATGATTATTATTGTGGCGGGATTTTTTTCCTGTCGCACAGTCAGGGAAATTACCCCTAAAAAGATCAAACCTCTCAACAAGGAAAAACTTTTAAGAAGAGCAGGACAAAATACCACGGATTATGATGATTTATCAATAAACCGCATGCTTTGCCATTTTTCTGCCAATGAAACAAATGCAAATTTCAGGATAAACCTGAAGGCTCAGAGAGATAAAAATATATTGCTTTCTGTCAGCAAGATTAATATACCAATGGGACAAATATTGCTTACCCCCGACAGTGTTAAATATGTAAATTATCTGGATCGCAATTATCTGGTGGATGATTATAATATATTAAGGCGTCTGCTTGATATTGATATTGATTTTTACACAATTCAGTCAATCATCTCTAACAATATGTTTTTGTGTTTAGCAAAGGCCGGGAATAATTTTCAAAATTTTATAACTACGGTTGAAGATGGAATGTATGTATTAAAATCTGAAAATTGGGAAGATAATAATCCGGGTAAACCGGTCAGGCGGAAATTCAGTCAAAAAATTGCATATGATCCACATGAAACAGTTTATCAAAAAATGTTTTTTAATCCGGTAACTTTTGCACTGGAAAAATTATATATAACTGATACGGCATCAGGCCGTGAGCTGGAAATGTATTTCGATGATTTTGTTGAAGTAGGGAAAAATTATTTACCCGGTTCTGTAGATCTGAGGATGTTGTCTGATTTTAAAGAGGTTGAGTTAAAATTAAGGATGAGTGGTTTTTCTACAGGTAACATTGAAAATGTTGATTTACAAATCCCGGAAAGATATGAGCAGATATATATTAATTAGTGTCTATCCATAAAGTAAAGAGTCTGGATTGGAAAGTTCGCTGACAAGGCATGCGCAGACCGAAAAATGTGAGTTTACTAATTGTAAATGACCATTTTGAGGGCAAGCGTAACACAGGCAGCGGACTTTATAGACGGACTCTGATTAAGAGAAAAGTACTACTGTAGTCGTTAATAAATTCGATTTCAGGAATGAAGATATTATCTATTGCAACTATTTTTTTTATAATTAGTATTAATACATTCACGCAAACTCTTACTGATTTGCAAAAACGGAAAAAAGAAGCCTCCGGTGAGATTGAATATACTTATCAACTTTTGGATCAGACTAAAAAGAGGGAAAAATCATCGTTAAACCGTTTAAGACTAATTAATAATTCTCTTGAAAAAAGAAATAGTCTTATCGGGAATTTACGCAATGAGGTTGAGATATATGAAGATCTTATCAGAGACAATATTCTGGTTGTGGAAATGCTTTCAAATGATATTGAACAGATTAGAAAGGAGTATGCCGGATTAATAAGAAACACTTACCTCCACAGGAATACAAATGATATCCTGATGTTTTTGATCTCGTCTGAAAATTTTAATGAGGCATACAGGCGGCTGCTATATGTGAAGCATTATGTTTCTTTACGTAAACAGCAGGCCAAAATCATTGATGCAATACAGGTGTTACTGAATGATAAAATTGTTCAGACAGAGCAATTAAAGAAAAATAAGCAACAACTAATAAATGTTACCCTCCGGGAAAATGAAAAATTGGTTTCAGAACAGACAGAACAAAAAGCAGTCATAAATGAGTTGAAAAGTCAACGGCAGGATCTGTATGAACTGCTAAAGAAGCAGAGATATGTAGAGAGCCGGCTGGAAAATGAAATCCGCCTTCTTCTGGAGGAAGAAGCCAAATTAAACAGGGCAGCAGGAAAATCAGTATATGCCCTTACTCCTGAACAAAAATTGGTTGGTGACAGTTTTTTCCAAAATAAAAACAGGCTGCCATGGCCGATAGAAAGAGGGATAATTACAGAACATTTCGGAATTCATCAACATCCTGTCCTTGCTAATGTAAAAGTAAGGAACAACGGAATTAATATTGCTACGGAGGCAGGTGCAAAAGTCCGCGCAGTATTCAATGGAGAAGTAAGTCGAATATTTGCTGTTACAGGCGGAAACACAGCAATTATCGTCAGGCATGGCAAATATTTAACAGTTTATTCCAATTTAAAAGAGGCAACTGTAAAAAAAGGTGACAAAGTAGTTGTTAAACAACCCATAGGGACCATATTCACCGATTATAATGATAATAACAAGTCTGTTCTTAAATTTCAAATTTGGCACGAAAATCAAAAACTGGACCCTGAAGAGTGGATAGGTAGATAAAAAAATATATTTTTGTTCGTTTTCATATAATTAAAATTAATTATTTTCAATGGTATCATAGGGAACTCGCATAAGTTTTAATAATACTTTTGTGTGATTTTACAATCATACTCGTTTTATGTAAAAATATCAGGCAATCGGGTCCGCTAAATATAAATAAACCAAAATGAGAAAAGTATATATTGTGCTGCCTGCATACAATGAAGAAGAAAGCATCGGATCTTTACTGGGGAAAATTCAATTTTCAATGGAGGAGACAAACATTGAAAATTATCAGGTTATTATTGTCAATGACGGAAGTACTGATAACACCAAAAATATTATTGAAGAATATAAAAAAAACATCCCTGTCCTCTTAATAAATCATGAAGTAAACCAGGGATTGGGGAAAACCATTAAAGACGGATTGATAAAAGCAGCTGAAATATCCAGTGAAGAGGATATAATTATTACAATGGATGCAGACGATACACATACTCCCGGATTAATATTAAGAATGGCAGGGATGATAAGAGAGGGCCATGATGTGGTAATTGCATCAAGATATCAGCATAATTCAAGAGTAATAGGACTGGCTTGGTACAGAAAGTGGTTAAGCTATTTTGCCTCTCTTTATTTCAGGATATTTTTCCCTATAAAAGGGGTCAGGGATTTTACTTGCGGATATAGGGCTTATAGGGCCGGGGTATTAAAAATGGCTATTTTTTCATACGGTGATTCTTTTTTTGACCAGGAAGGATTTCAAGCTATGGTTGACATATTATTGAAACTGCGTAAGTTTAATTTAATAATCGGTGAGGTGCCGTTTATTTTGCGATACGATCTTAAAAAAGGACAAAGTAAAATGAATGTGAAGAAGACCATTATTAATACCCTAAAAATGACCGTGAAGCGTAAATTTATAAGCTAGATTAAAATGAACAGGAAAATCACGAATTTAATAAACGGTGACTGGTGTTATATCGGTTATTTATAATTTATTACTGGCAATATGAAGAAAAAACAAAATAATAAAAGGTTACAAAAAAGACAAGAAAAAAAGATTACTAATAAAGGTGTGAGCCTTTCTGATAAAAAGATTTTTACCGGATTGTTTATTATCGCGTTTGCAGGGTTCCTTTTGAGGATATTAAATCTGCAGGGAGTCTCTCTCTGGGTTGATGAGTATGTTCATGTTATAAGAGCACAGGATTTTCTGAAGGGTTCAGGACCATTATTTACAAATGATAATAATGGCATTCTGCTTACTTTTTTTATTATCCCTCTTTTTTATTTTTTCAGCGACTCGGCATTTTGGGCCAGGCTGCCCAGTGTTTTGTTCGGAACAGGGTCAATTGTGGTGGTCTATTTTCTTGCAAAGCGTTTATTCAATAAATATGTTGGCTTTTTGTCTTCCTTCATTTTTGCATTTTCCCTTTATAATGTCTATTGGTCAAGGTTGAGCAGGAATTATGCCATATTTGCTTTTTTTTATCTGCTATTGTTGTATTTTTTTCTGAAAGCATTTGAAAATTACAGTAATAGCAATAATGCATTAAAAAGAAAAGGTATCGATATTAAATTTGTCTTTCTTTTTGTGACTGCATTTGTCTTATCACTTCTTTCTCATCAGCTGACATTCATGTTCATATTCGGCATATCGCTCTATTTTATTATTAATGAGTTTATTGTTTTATTTGATAAAAATACGCACTCCATAAAAAATAAATATTTCTGGTTCTCCATAATTTCATTCATATTTTTATTTCTGGTAATTAATCCGGTTTTATCCGGTTACGTTAAGGATCTGCTAAGAATATTTCTTCCTGAAAATATTGTTACATGGGTAATACCCGACTGGGCAGATTTAAAAGTTTATTACCGGGAAAATCCTTTTAAGATCTTTAATAAATATTTTGATATTCTGAAATATGATCTGAAATGGATGTATTTATTGGGTACAGGAGGCCTCGTTCTGGCCTGGTTTTATAATAAGAAATCGGGTGCGTTTTTAACTTCTTTGTTTTTATTCATCTTTTTGCTGATGAGTTTTATATTTTACGATCCCGCACTACCCAGATATCTGATCTATATTTATCCTTTATTTATAATTTCAGTAGCTGTATTTTGTTATGTAACGTTAAATTTTATTATAAAAAAGAGTGTTAACAATCCGGGGGGCACAACAGCAAAGGTATTATGGCTAATACCATTTATTTTGGCAGGATTTACCTTTCGTTGCGATGAACTCAAATCCCTTGCCACTGCCGGTAAAAAATATTATTTTCTTGTTGACAGAAAATTATCAGAATGGAGCTTCACCGATTGGCAGTACCCGTGTAAATATGTAGAGAATTTTAAAAAACCGGGTGATATTATTATTTCAACAGTTCCGGCCGCAACAAATTACTATCTCAAGACAGACTCGTCAATAATTTTCAGGCAAAGATATTTTGATGCATCACAGAAGAAGTATGTAAACTATGAAAACACAGGTATAGAATTACCTGATGCCCGCAGTGTGGAAAGCCTGAAGAGAACCCTGGAAAATTATGAAAGAGGGTGGTTGCTGGCTGATTATTATTTCTATAATGTTATGACGGATCCGGAGGCAAGGACATTAGTATGCAGGCACATGGATTATCATCCCCAAAGTTCTCCCGACGGAGGTGTTTTGGTGTTTAGCTGGAATAAGAAAAATCCTGATCCTAAACCTTACCAGGCCATGTTGTTTGTTTTAGGCAAATCAGATATAAAAATGGCTACCCCGGAATTGCAGTTAAACCTGGATCCGGGAATGGTTGAATCAGGGAATCTGGATCTTTACATTTTTGCGCAGAATGTCAGTCCACGGGAAATGATAATATTGATAAACAAAAAATTCAGACTATATGCGCCGGAATGCAAATCATTGGGTATTGAGCAGCTTATGGTGGATCTAAAAAAGGGTATCCTTCAACCAGGAAGCAACACCATACAAATATTTTACAATGAAAAGGTCAAACTTGATAAAATAAGGGGATTCAGTATTCATAATATAGGATTTAATTAAAATCCCTGTCAATACATTTTAAATGTGAAAAAAAAGGTATTAATTGTTTTTGGTACCCGTCCCGAGGCAATAAAAATGATTCCTGTGATCAGGAAGCTTCAAAAGGAAAATGACTTTTTTGAGGCCAGGTTATGCATAACAGCCCAACATCGTGAAATGCTGGATCAGGTACTTGATATTTTTAAGATTATTCCGGATTATGATTTGGATCTCATGAAGTCAAATCAGGATCTTTTCGATATAACAAGCAATGTGTTATTGGGATTACGTATTGTTCTGGATGCTTATAATCCTGATATTGTTCTGGTCCACGGAGATACAACAACAACCTCGGCAGCAGCATTATCCTCATTCTACAGGAAAATTCCTGTTGGCCATGTTGAAGCCGGGTTAAGGACGGGAAATATTTATTCCCCATGGCCGGAAGAAATGAACCGAAAGATTACCGGAGCTATTTCCTCTGTGCATTTTTCACCAACAATGAATGCAAAGCGTAACCTCATTTCCGAGGGCGTTGAAAATGACAAGATCTTTGTTACCGGAAATACTGTTATTGATGCTCTTTTTATGGCTCTTAACCTTATCGATAATGATAAAAATTTAGATCGACAGATAAAATCAATACTTGAAAATGAGATAAAAATTAGACTGGAAGAACTTAAAAAGTCCCGGATAATACTGGTTACCGGTCATAGAAGGGAAAATTTCGGAGAGGGATTTATCAGTATTTGTGAGGCATTAAAAAATATTGCCGGGAAATACCCTGATGTAAAAATTGTTTATCCTGTACACCTTAATCCAAATGTTCAGAAACCTGTTTATAAGATGCTGGGCGATATTCCTAATATTTTTCTTGTAAGGCCCTTGTCGTATTTGCCGTTTATATATTTACTTAAACATTCTTACCTGGTGTTGACCGACAGCGGGGGGATTCAGGAGGAAGCTCCCGGCCTTGCAAAGCCTGTTTTAGTAATGCGTAATACAACTGAGCGCCCGGAAGCTGTGGAAGCAGGGACAGTAAAACTTGTCGGAACTGACAGGGATAAAATAATAAGCGAAGTAAGCAACCTGTTTGATCATAATGACCTGTATAAAAAAATGGCACAAGCTAATAATCCTTATGGTGACGGGAAAGCAGCACAAAGAATAGTTGAAATTCTTAAAACCAGGGTCTTTGGCTTAAAGCTGGGGACATTTTAAATATTAGCTATCTTACCTAAACGCTCAATATTTTTTATTGTGTTTCCCAATATAAACGCACACCATAAAACTTCATGATGATATCACTTTAGATATTCAGCTTTAAAAATAATTAAAAATATATATTTCCCCGGGAAAAGACTGTAGCATGTAAAATAATAGAATATTTTCTATTCTATTACCTCTACCCATCCGTATTTATCTGGTTCATCACCATACTGGATGGCTCTGAGTTTATTATATAATTTTACGGACCATTTGCCCGGATTCTCTCCATATTTAAACCATTTATCATTATCGTCATCGTATATACCTTTTATTGGTGAGATAACAGCGGCTGTTCCGCATGCGCCAACTTCCTCAAATTCATTGAGTTCTTCATACGGTACCCTCCTGCGTTCTATTTCCAGTCCCATTTCTTTGGCCAGTACCATCAGGCTTTTATTGGTGATAGACGGGAGGATTGAATCTGAAAGGGGAGTGATATAAGTATTATTTTTGATACCAAAAAAGTTAGCCGGGCCGCATTCGTCGATATATTTTTTTTCTTTACTGTCAAGATAGAGAACTGCGGAGAAGCCTCTTTCTTTTGCTATTTTACCTGAACCCATGCTTGCCGCATAATTGCCTCCCACTTTATATTTTCCCGTTCCCAGTGGAGCTGCACGGTCGTATTTACGCATTATTATCAGGTCTGTCGGCTTAAAACCTTCCGGAAAATAGGGCCCTACAGGCATAACAAATATCATGAACAGATATTCATTTGCCGGTTTCACGCCTATTTCCGGACCTGTGCCAATCAATACCGGCCTTATATATAATGAAGCTCCGCTTTCATATGGCGGGACAAACCGTTTATTCATTTTTATTGACCTACGTACGGCTTCCTGAAATTTTTCAACAGGTAATTTTGGCATTAGTATTCCTTCACAAGAGCTCTGCATCCGACGGGCGTTTTCATCCATTCGGAAAATTCTGATCTTATTGTCTTTCCCCTTAAAAGCTTTTAGCCCTTCAAAAGCCTGCTGTCCGTAATGCAGAGAAGTTGCAGCAATATGGATATTGATAATTTTGGATGAACTTATTTCAAGTTCACCCCAGTTGCCGTTTCTGTAATAACAGCGTATATTATAATCAGAATCGCGGTATCCGAATCCTAAATTATGCCAGTCAGTGTTTTCCATTCTTTGAATCCTTTAAAATCTGAAGTCTGCACCTCGGTTATTATTATTGATAATTCCAGAAATTAATTTATCGGCAAAATAAGCATTTTTTATGTTAGCACAGCAAAAAAATTTTGTTAACGTACAAATTATTAAAGTTATATAATGAAACGAGCCAAAGGATAGTTTGGCCGGCGCAGTTTATTAACAGGCCAGGGTT
>CAZIOB010000192.1:0-36067 GCA_964540755.1 uncultured Prolixibacteraceae bacterium
TTGTTTTTAACAAAGCAAAATTTTGAGGCATAGCCAAAGCTATGGCGAAAAATTTCAATGCAGTAAAAAGCAAAAAGAACAAGCCTAAATGTTCAGGTTATTTCGTAACAATGCCTAAATACTTTCATAAGTGATTATATAAAAATTCAATTGTAGCAGAGTCATAAAAAAAATAAATACTGACAGTCAATTTTCAGAAAACCGGAGTCAACTACTTAAGCTGTAAAAATTATCAATATAATAAATTATAATTCACACAGATACATTTAAAATCCCTTGACAAAAATTAAATATCGCTTAAATAGCATGTATATTATCTCATCAAATGTAATCTGTCTTCTATCGCTTCAGCTTCTGAAAATATTCTGGCATAATTAACCTCATCAAACCCACAAACATTGCTGAGTACTTCTGCTATCCCCTGTTCATAAATTTCAATAAATTCCAGATCAGCAGGGAACATATTACCATGCTCATCCTTTGCCCGGAAATGACAACCTGCAATCAAAGCTTTAAGAATTTTATCATAAGGCATATGAATTGAAATTGCTAATCTGACAGCCCCTGCCAGCCGGTCATCAGGTCCAAGCTTCCGGGATAAATCGCAACCCACCCTGAAAATTGTATCACCCAGCACCTTATTGCTGAATCTTTGGAGAAGATCATTAATATGGCAGTCCAGATAGCCCATGGAAAAATCATCAGGATACCTTTTTACCAACAACTCTGCAGCTTGTTGCATTGTAGCTCGAACAGTGGAATAAATATGAGGAATTTCAAGAGCTTCCCATATATATTGAAGGTGTGGATTGTAAAAATAGGCCCAGTATGCAGTAGTTGCATGACCCAGGTTATGAATAAATAATTTGCAGTCAACCCATGCTTTCATATTTTCTTTGGGCGATAACCCTTCAATTGAAGGTATTGGATTTAAAAAAGCCTTTTTATCTACTATCAGGGTATTATAAGGTTCGGCAAATACTTTCAGGATATCTATTTTAGCTAATTTTTCAGGCATTAACGGTACCATTTTCCCGATACTGGTCTCAACCAGTCCCACTAACTTCTCTATAGGATAATCGGCAGGCAGGTATTCTCTCAGTTGGGACCTTATGTATGCGGCTGCATTACGCATATTTTCAGCAATGATTATATCAACAGGCCGGGAGCCTGCAATTTCATATCTTTTTTTCAGACCGGCTGCAATAACGGGCATTACAAATGACAATGAATTAATGCCGACTGAAACAGCAATGATATCTGCTTCGCTCATCTCCTTTTTTACCTGCTCCTCGTCACGAATATCCACCCCCCTGACATTTTTCACCGTTATGGTTTTTTCAGACTTTGATTTGATTACAATCTCATACTGCCCTCTCCTGTTTAATTCCCCAATAACAGGAACAGAAATGTCAATAAAAACAACTTCATAACCTCCCTCGCTGAAAAGTTGCCCTATGAATGAACGACCTATCCTGCCTGCACCGAAAATAATTATCTTTTGATCAGTCATTACTAATTTAATTATAAAGAAAACCTGATTGTAAAATTACATAATATGTTTATAATTATCTGTCTGGAAGGCCAAAAATCATAAAGTATGTAATCATTTAGACATATAAAGCAGAATTAAAAAAATTTCTGCTAACTTAACATCATATTTTACCTGAAAATTTTATTATGAAACGAGCATAATTGGAAAATCACACCTGTATGCCGTAGCACATCGGTGTGAAGGCATACAAGATCATGATTAAAACATATGTAAGTTCCATATTATAACTTTGAAAATATTTAATTTTAATCATATGAAAAAAAGATGTTGCCTGCCTGTGTTCATCCCGGTAATTACACTATTTTTCCTCTTAAGCATAACCTATGGCTGTTCGCAAAGAGAAAACAAAAAAAATGACAACGGGCAAAATCTGTTTGATGGCTTTGTCAATCCCCCTTCCGAAGCCCGTCCTTTTGTCAGATGGTGGTGGAATGGAAATCACATTAATGCTGATGAAATAAAAAGAGAGCTGGATATTTTGCAATCTGCAGGTATCGGTGGGGTTGAAATTAATCCCATTGCTATGCCCGAAGATGCTTTTGACATAGGTACAAAACCTGTTGAATGGCTTAGCAAAGAATGGAATGATCTGTTTGCATCAGCCTCAGCTGAAGCTGCGAGAAGAGGAATGATCACTGATGTTATCGTAGGATCCGGATGGCCTTTCGGGGGTGAATTCCTTAACGAAAAAGAGACTATACAGAGAGTTATTACCAACACAATATTTTGCACGGAAGGTCAAAGGGTCAGATTGAATGAAGAGGATCTTATTAAAAAAGCGGAGCAGGCTCTGGGTGCGCGTTCCGGACACGAAGAGGCAGAAACAAGTGAAGTTCTCTTTATTCACCTGGTTCCGGAAAATGTTTCAGCAACAGAAGAAATCAAAGATCTTACCACCCAGTTTAAAAAAAACAACATTATAGACCTGGCTATCCCGGATGGTAATTATGAGCTTAGCTATGGCATCAGACAAAGAAATCACAGAAAAGTTGTGCATGGGGCTTTGGGCGCAGCAGGACCTGTAATGGATCATTACAAAAAAAATGTGACCTTATCCTATCTCGGCCGGTTAAAAAAAATAAGTGACGACACCGGCATACCGCTTAAAAAATTGATAAGGGCGCTTTTCTGCGACAGTATTGAACTAGCAGGTGCCAACTGGACAGACGGATTCAGGGATATCTTTTACCGGGAATATAATTATAGTATCGAACCTTATTTATCTTTCCTGTTTTATGATCCCCACGAAGGATATGAAGCTTTAAAATGCTCTGCCGGATTTGCAGATGAAATTATGCGTGTAAGATATGATTTCAATAAACTGTTAGTAAAAACATTCCTTGATAATTTCACAAGGACTTTTCAGCAGTTTTGCACGGACAACGGATTGCTTTGCCGTTATCAGGCTTACGGCACACCATTTCTGATGGGGATGATGGAGGGTAATATGATACCTGATATACCGGAGAGCAACAACTGGATCTACTCAGCTGATATGGACAGCGCCCAGTGGGTGTGGAATCAGGAGCATGGTTATATGATATGGAATCTCTATGCTGCATCCGGGGGTCATCTGACCGGGAAAAAAATTATCAGTTGTGAAGCAATGACCAACACCAGGGGGGTATTTAAAACTTCACTGGAAGAAATCAAGCAACACGATGATATGAACTTTATTACGGGGATTAACCATAGTGTTTTACACGGTTTTAATTACTCTCCACCTGAAGCCGGATTCCCCGGATGGGTTCGCTATGGTGCATATTTCAGCGAACAAAATCCCTGGTGGCCATATTTTCACAAATGGGTAGAGTATAATGCACGTCTCTCTTATATATTTCAACAAACACAGCCTGTAAAAAACATTGCCATATTGCCACCTACAGGAGATTTATGGGCTAAAAAAGGACTTACCCGCCTTCCCTTTCATACCGAACCCTGGTATTGCTTCCGGCTTTGGGAATCTCTTAGTCAGGCCGGCAGTTCATTTGAGTATATAAGTGAAAAAATTATACAGGAAAGTTCTTTTGAAAATGGAGTCTTAAAGTACGGACCTATGTCATACCAGACACTTATACTGTGTGCTATACAGTCTATGGAACCTGAAACAGCAAAAGCAATAAAAAATTATATCGAAAACGGAGGGTATATTATAGTAATTGACAGCATACCCGCCCGCTCTCTTTCATTGGCAGACTCAAAAGAAGGTGATGAAAAAATCAGGAATATTTTTACCTTGATAAACGAAAAATATAAGGATCAGTTCTTTTTTGTTGAAAGTCCCTCCTCACAGACCGGATTATTGTCATGGACAATACAAATGCTTGATTTATCAAATATCCAAAAAGATGTAGATATTGATCTGCCAAATGAAAATGTATTCCAGATAAGGGAAAAGTCAGGTGATAAGGATATCTATTTCTTCACTAATACCAACCGTACTGAAACGATAACCTTAAATACTTCTTTCCCTGTAAATAAGAAAACGCCCTGGAAATGGGATCCCGAAAAGGGGACACGCTATCCGTACCCAATAGGAAAGAATAACAGTCTGAAGATCACCCTCAATCCTCTGGAATCCCTTTTGCTGGTTTTTGAACCCGACAGGAAAGGCAACCCGCAAGAGATGGGAAAAACCTCAAATTACAATACATTGGCAACATTGAAAGGCCCTTGGTATGTATCGTTCAATCATATCAACGGAACAACATTTAATCATACTTTTGAGAAGCTTTCCCAGTTTGGCACTTCTCCTGATCCAAAATTCGGGAGTTTTGCCGGGACAGTTAACTATAAAACCACTTTCAGTTCAGATGGCAGGGGAACATTGCTTGAACTGGGACAGGTAAACAAGGGAATTACTGAAATTTTTCTTAACGGCAAAAATGTGGGAGTGAACTGGTACGGAAAACCGGTATTTACTATCAGGGATATGTTAATAAATGGTGAGAATACACTGGAAATAAAATACACTACCGTCCTCTCCAACTATGTGAGAAGTCTGCGTGATAATCCCACAGCAATGAAATGGGCATCAGGGCATGAACAACTCCGCTCTGGCCCGGAAGGAGAAATTAAAATACTGGAACCGAAATTCTGAGACAACAATCTTATTTCTTTTCTATCCTGATCCGTGCATCTACTGCTACAATACTTTTACCTTCAGCAAGTAAGGGATTTATATCCATTTCTTTGATCTCAGTTGCAAAACGCAGCAGGCTCGAAAGGCGGACAATAATTTCAGCAAACAGAGGTATGTTTATCCCGGGCCGGCGACGCCAACCTTTTAGTATCCTGTATGATTTTAATTGCCTGATCATTGAATTTGCTTCGTCAAACGTCAAAGGAGCAAGTCCTGAAGCAACATCTTTCAGGACTTCGACATATATGCCACCCAAACCACACAAAATAATATGCCCGAAATCCTGTTCGTAAGTAGCTCCCAGAAATAATTCCATGCCACTAAGCATTCGGGCAACCAGAACACCTTCCGCTCCTTTAATTCTATTGAGACGATGGTATTCTTGCCGGGCTTCATCAATTCCATTTATATCAAGCACAACACCTCCAAGATCAGATTTATGCACCGGCCCTATAACTTTCATAACGACAGGAAATCCAATGTCCAGACAAGCAGCAATTGCATCTCTTTCATTTGTTACCACAATCTCTTTGACCCTTGGGATACCAGCAGAGTCGAAAAGGGCATGAATAACTTCAGGAGGCTGGTAACCGTTCCCGGCTTTCCCTATAATATCTCTTATTTCTTTAATACTTATTCCCTGAAGGAAAATCTCATCAGGTGCAGGTGAAGAAGTCCTTATGACCTTTACCAGGGCTCTTCCTAAAAGCACCTCATCCGGAAAATTCACATTCCCGTGCAGCAGGAAATAAGGAACCTCCTTCTGAACATCAACAATTGAGGGCAAAATTGGATATACCGGCTTTTTACAATCCTTCATTTTCTTATCAATAACTTCATATACCTTATGAATAGGGACCAGACCGGGATTGCCGAAAATTACAGCCATCCCGTCAACATCAAATTCATTTTCACAGGCATCAATGATCTGCTCCAACTGCTCAGAGGTTCCGGTACCCAAAAAATCGATAGGATTTTCCAGGGAAGACCCCGGTAACAACTTTTCTTTCAGAGCCTTTTTGGCCGGTGAATCACTAATCCTGGGAATCTCCAGGCCTCCGTTTTCAAGTGCATCGGCAAGCATAACTCCCGGTCCCCCGGCATGAGTGATAATAGCAATCTTATCCCCTTTTAATTCCTTGCACATAAAAATGTTTGCCACAGTAGTCAGTTCTTCCCGTCCGTAACACCTCACAATGCCGGCTTTCCTGAATAAAGCCTCAACAGCAGCATCTGAGCTGGCCATAGCACCGGTGTGAGAGGATGCTGCAAGACTTCCCGAAGTGGTGCTTCCGGCTTTGATAGCAGCTATTTTACATCCTTTGCGGATCAGGGAGGAAGCATGAAACAAAAGCTTGTCGGGATTGCTGATATGTTCAATATATAATATTTTTACACGGGAACTTACCCCGGGAATATAATTCTCATCAAAATATGCAAGAAGATCCTCGACACCTGTCTGAGCGCTGTTCCCTACCGAAAAAACATTGGCGAAACGCAATCCTTTCGGGATTCCTGATTCCATAATAAAGATGGCCGTACCACCAGAGGATGAAAAAAAATCACATCCATCAGGAGTGAGTTTAGGAACAGGGGTTGTAAAAACACTTGTATGACAAGAAGTTAAAACTCCGATGCAATTGGGGCCAATAAGACAGGCATTATTTCTTTCCACAACTTCAACTATCTTCTCCTCCATAATTTTCCCTTCCTGTCCCGACTCACCGAAACCTGAAGAAATAATGATAAAAACTTTGGTGTTCTTCTGTTCTGCCAAAACTTTAACCTCCTTCAGACAAAGTGCTGCGGGAATGGCTAAAATAGCCAGATCGGAAGGAGGCAATTCCTGAGAGTCCCGGAAAGCAGATATACCCTGAACCTCAGCATACTTGGGATTAACAGGGTATATTTTGCCGGCAAAATTATTATCCGTCAGATTCCTGACAATTTTACCTCCTGGTTTCATCCTGTTATTTGAAGCGCCTATAACAGCAATACTATCAGGACAAAAAAGTTTTTCGTTGATCATAAATTCATCATTTATTACAAAAATAGGTAATTACTTTTCAATTATCCTTGATTTTTTCAACTCTTATCTTCCCTTCACTACATATAAATATATATTTTTAAGAAAAAAATAGATGAGCAAAAAAATATCCCAGAAAATTGCTGTTTTGTTAACCATGGCAGAAACAGATAAAACGCTCATTTTATATGGAATAAAAATCTCATCGCTATTCAGTAAAGAACTTTGTCTGGTTTCCCATTCAATGAAAAAGATGAACACAAAAAACAGACAGATAAAACAAAAATTGAATGGTTATATATCTTCTTTGGAAAGAGACCTTCCTGCGCTTGAAATTTCAACTCTTGTTTTCCGGTCGTCCCCTGCAGAAATGCCGGAACTGCTTGCTGATGAACATGAAACTATTCTGATAATTATTGATTCAGCTAAATACAGAATATATTCAAAGGCGGTATATAACAGTCCCATACCCTTCCTTTTTGTTAATCCACAGGCAAAGCTATCATCTTTAAAAAGGATCATCCTGCCGGTCGATCTAAGAAAGGGAAATAGCGAAACAGCCTTATGGAGTTCTTATTTCGGACGATTTAACAATTCCGAAATTTTTATCGTAGCTGCAAACCATAAGGACTATTATGAACGAAAACAGGTAGCTGCAAATATTTCTTTAATCGATAAACTCTTTCAAAAGTTATCTGTCAGACATAAAATATACAGAGGGAAAAGATCAAGCCTCCATAATTCATACGAAGCGCTTGAAGTGGCAATTTCTTCAGAAAGTGATATGCTGGTGATACTTGGAAGTTCAACTATCACCCTGTTGGATATTATAATAGGCCTGCCGGAGAAAAAGATCATAACAAAAGCCGGCAATCTCCCTGTTTTGCTTATCAACTCAAAACGTGACAATTATCTTTTATGCCATTGATAAAATTGCAAAAACTCATTATATGGTCTCATACTTTAAATAAAACCGGCAAATTCAACAGGGCTATTCACACTTTTATGATAAAAAATTAAGTGAATCCGATACAACATGCGAAAATATTCAGGCAGAAAGCTCTTGTGGCAGGTCATTTCCGGAAAACAAAAGCAATGAAAAAAAATGAAACTTTAAAAGCTTCAAGGGGAAATCTTTTTTTAGAAGAAAAATTTAATATTTTTGTTGTAAACTAAATTTTTAAAAATGTTCTCTTTCAACTAAATTATACGTCCGCTTTAAAATTTAACCAAGATAAGATGGTTTTATAACTAAAGAAATAATATAATCAATTTAAAATAATAAATTATGAATAAAAACAAAAGCTACTTGCTGCCGATTATTATGATGATACTGCTTTTTGGCATGATCTCTTTTATTACAAATTTGGCGGCTCCTATGGGAATTGTACTGAAAAACCAGTTTAATGTTTCTAACTCCCTGGGAATGTTGGGTAATTTAGCAAACTTTATTGCTTATGCCGTTATCGGGATTCCGGGAGGAATTCTTCTTCAGAAAGTGGGGTACAAAAAAACCGCATTAACTGCAGTAGCCGTTGGCTTTATCGGGGTTGGGATCCAGTATCTGTCAGGACATGCAGAAAGCTTTGGTATCTATCTTTTAGGCGCCTTTATCTCAGGTTTCTCAATGTGCCTGTTAAATATTGTTGTTAATCCGATGTTAAACACCCTTGGAGGGGAAGGGAACAAAGGGAATCAGCTTATCCAGGTCGGGGGTTCATTTAATTCCGTAATGGCTACGTTCACCCCTGTTTTTGTAGGTATCCTGATTGGAGAAGCAACAAAAGCAAGAATTAATGACGTTTTTCCGATCATGTATATTGCACTTGGTGTATTTGCCCTGGTATTTTTTATTTTGTTGATAACTTCTATTCCCGAACCTCATGCTGACCAGCCAAAAGAACCTTTAGGCAGACTTATGTCCGGAGCATTAAAATTTCGACATTTTGTTTTGGGAGCGATAGCAATATTTGTTTATGTAGGTGTTGAAGTGGGGACTCCCGGATTGGCAAATTTATATATGACAACACCAACACTGGCCCAGTCAGAGCAAATTATTACAGAATATAATAAACAACAATCAGATCCTGCCTATCTCCGGGAACTAAAATCTCTTGACGAACAGAATAAAGATAATAAAAATAGCAGAAACAAGGTGATCAGCGAGGTTACCTATGAAAGCGCCGTAAAAATTGTTGAGGGCAGGGATACTCCCGGGTTAGGAATAGGTACAGGAATAGCAGGAGGTGTAGTAGGTATCTATTGGCTGCTTATGTTAGTCGGCAGACTGTTTGGTGCTGCTTTCGGAGACAAAATTGCCAGTAAGAAGATGTTAGGCACTGCCTCATTTATTGGACTGTTTCTTATTCTACTGGCAATATTCTGGCCGGAAAAAGCAATGATTTCAATGCCCACCTTTAATACAGTAGCAGGAAAAATTATATTCGGAATGGTAAAGGTACCTGTTAAATTTTTCTATATTGCCCTGGTTGGATTATGTACCTCAATTATGTGGGGAAGTATTTATAACCTCGCCGTTGAAGGTTTAGGCAAATACCTGGCAGCAGCATCAGGAATTTTCATGGTACTGGTTTGCGGAGGCGGCATCATTCCTCTGTTGCAAGGATGGATTGCAGATGTTGCAAATTACCAGGCAAGTTACTGGCTGATCGTCGCCGGTTTAGCTTATCTGTTGTTCTATGGCACATTAGGCAGTAAAGTAAATAAAAGAGCCGAAGATTTAACATTGGAAAGTAGAACGGTATTAGGAAGTCGAGAATAAGCTAAAAAATAAATCTTATATCATTCGATATTATCAAAAGGCTGCACGATTTTCGTGCAGCCTTTTTTTACATATATCCCGGTTTATTAATAATGCCTGAATATATAAAGTGAAATCGTCATAAAGTTTTACAGGATGCGTTAATACCACGAAGCACAATAAAAAGTTTTGAAAGCGTAGCCATCGCTGCGGTGAAACAAGTCATGTACTATCATTCATAAAAATTGAGCATATAAATGACCATTTCCATATTAGATTTTTAGGTAATATATTATTATTTTTGACACTGTTTTTTAATATTATTCCGGAAATAATTTATGAACAAAACAGGCATAATTGCAGACAAAAAAGACTGGTATGTAATATACACACGTTCCAGGGCAGAAAAAAAAGTATATTCCGACCTGAGAAAACGTAATATTGAGTGTTTTTTGCCGCTTCAAAAAAGGCTACGGAAATGGAAAGACAGGAAAAAATGGATTGAGATGCCTCTTATTTCCGGCTATTGCTTTGTATATATAAACCGCAAAGAGTATGATGAAGTCCTGAAATCAGACAGTGTAGTCGGTTATGTTACTTTTGAAGGCAAAGCAGCTGTAGTCCCCGAATTCCAAATAAAGCAATTCCAAATAATGTTACATCAGTCTGATTTTGAAATAACCGTTTTAAGCGCTGATTTTATCCCCGGACGCCAGGTTGAAATAATAAACGGCCCCTTAACAGGACTAAGGGGAGAACTGATAGATTGCCGCGGGAAAAAACGCTTTATCCTCAGGATTGAACAGATCAAAAATGTGTTTTCGGTAGAGATCCCGGCCTCTGATCTTGCTTTACTCCCCGAATTAGTAAATAAATTTTATCGATGAATCCGAAATTTATTAAAATTATCGCAGGGAAACTTGAAATAAATATCAGCAATGTTTCCAATACTCTTTCGCTCCTCATGGAGGGGGCAACAGTACCGTTTATAGCCAGATACAGGAAAGAACTCACAGGCAGTCTTGATGAAGTTCAGATACTTCAGATAAAAGAGCTGAATGAAAAATTTACTGAACTGGAAAAACGCAAATCTGCAATATTAAAATCCATAGAATCACAAAATGCACTTACTCCCGAACTTAAACATCGCATTGATGATTGTCTTGACCCCGTAAAACTCGAGGATATATATCTTCCATTTAAACCCCGGCGACGTACCAGGGCGATGATAGCTAAAGAACAGGGACTGGAACCCCTGGCAAAAATAATCATGAAACAACGGGATGAAGATCCGGGATTTCGCACTGAATCATTTCTAAATGAACATGTGGAAACAGTGGAGGATGCATTATCCGGTGCACGTGATATAATAGCAGAATGGATAAGCGAAAACGAAAAAGCACGTAATATTGTGCGACGTGAATTTGAAAGTAATGCATATATCCGCTCCCGGGTTATTAAAGGCAAAGAGGATGAGGCAGGCAAATACCGCGATTATTATGACTGGAGTGAACCATTAAAAAAATGCCCTTCACACAGATTGCTGGCAATGAGGCGTGGAGAAAAAGAGAAATTTCTCACTGTTTCAATTAAACCGGAAGAAAAAAGGACTCTTGAACGTCTGAACAGATTCTTTGTAAAAGGTATTAATGAAAGTTCGGTACAGGTAAAAATGGCTGTTAAAGACAGCTACAAAAGGCTTATTGAACCATCCATTGAAACCGAATTTGCCAATATTTCCAAAGAAAAATCCGATAAGGAGGCAATCCGTGTATTTGCTGAAAATCTAAGACAACTTCTTCTTGCCCCGCCGCTTGGACAAAAACGTATTCTGGCAATAGATCCGGGGTATCGCACAGGTTGTAAACTGGTTTGTCTGGACGAACAAGGAGACCTCCTCTATAATGAGACTATATATCCCAATAAACCACGGCAAGAAAAAAGAATGGCGGCAAAAAAAATCACATCACTTATTAATGCATATAATATTGATGCCATTGCAATAGGAAATGGAACTGCAAGCCGCGAGACAGAATATTTTATAAAAAATTTGAAATTTGACCGTGATCTGCAGGTTTACATAGTTAACGAAGACGGAGCTTCTGTGTATTCGGCTTCTTCAATAGCGCGTCAGGAGTTTCCTCATTACGATGTTACGGTCAGAGGAGCTGTTTCAATTGGCAGGAGGCTTATGGACCCCCTGGCTGAACTGGTCAAAATTGATCCTAAAAGTATAGGAGTGGGACAGTATCAGCACGATGTAAATCAGAAATATCTAAAAAACAGTCTTGATGCACAAGTAGAAATATGTGTTAACTCTGTTGGGGTAAATGTAAACACTGCAAGCCAGCATCTTCTGTCATATATTTCCGGCTTGGGACCACAGCTGGCGAAAAACATTATAGAATACCGTAAACAAAATGGCAGCTTCCGGTCACGTGAAGAGCTTAAAAAAGTGCCGCTTATGGGTGCAAAATCATATGAGCAGGCAGCAGGATTCCTGAGAATACCGGACAGTGAAAATCCCCTGGATAACTCGGCAGTGCATCCTGAGTCATATAATATCGTCAGACAAATGGCTGATGATATAAATTGCGACCTTAAAAACCTTGTGAATAATGAAAATCTAATTTCAAAAATCAACCTTGAAAAATATATTTCAGAAAAAGCAGGACTGCCAACTCTCACCGACATAAGAAATGAATTAATCAAACCGGGGCGGGATCCGCGTAAAACAGTTAAAATATTTGAATTTGATCAAAACATTTTCTCCATTGAGGATATTGAAGAAGGAATGATAATTCCGGGAATTGTAAACAATATCACAAGATTCGGGGCCTTTGTAGATATCGGGGTAAAACAATCAGGACTCATTCATATTTCGGAGATGGCCGAACGTTTTATTTCTGATCCGAATGAAATAGTTCAACTCCACCAACATATCAAAGTAAAAGTCAAACAAGTGGATATACCCGGAAAAAGAATCCAGTTATCGCTAAAAGGAATAAAACAATAATAGGGATTCTTTCCCCCGCTTACAGTAAACTCTTACCCGGACTATGACCGTTCAATCTATCTAATCATCTTCTTCAGAATCCAAAAATTCTTCGTTCTCAAACTCATTTTCCATGAATTCTTCTGCTTCCTCAATTAATTGCTCAATTAACTCTTCGTCTCCCGGTTCCCCGTCGATCCAGTGAATTTTCTGATTACTCCAAAAATCATCAATGTCAGCTTCAACAATGAAGCGCGGTGTTCTTGTATGCACCACGAAAATAGTATCCGGGGTCTCCTGCGAATTGTCAGCTAATAAAAATGCGGGCAACATAACTTTTTCTTTTAAAATTATATTTACAAATTTATGAAATAGATTGCTATTTTTAACGCCATTTAAGAAAATACAAGCTCTGATGAATAAGCTGAATGATTTCCTCTCTTCTATTGACGCCAGTATCGGCGGATCTCAATGGTTCGTTTTTTTACTTTTAGGTACAGGACTTTTCTTTACTTTTTATCTTAGGTTCCCGCAGTTTCGCTATCTGGGGCATTCCTTACGGATTGTCAGGGGAAAATTTGACAAAGAAGGTGATGAGGGTGATACTACTCATTTTCAGGCATTGGCAACAGCATTATCCGGCACAGTCGGCACGGGAAATATTGCAGGTGTTGCTTTAGCTATTCATCTTGGCGGCCCTGCTGCACTTTTCTGGATGCTGATAACAGCTGCAGTAGGAATGACTACAAAGTTCGTGGAAGTAACACTCTCGCATAAATACCGTGAAAAAGCAGAAGACGGCTCCATTGCCGGGGGACCGATGTATTATATGCGTAAAAGGCTTAATATTAATTTAACGAATAACAAAAAAATTAAAATTGGCTATGTACTTGGGGCAATATTTGCTGTAGCCACTATCTTTTCATCTTTTGGAACAGGTAACCTTCCCCAGATAAACAGCATCTCCAATTCTCTTTTTGAGACATTCGGTATTAATCATACCCTCACCGGAGGCATACTGGCTATACTTCTGGCAATGGTAATACTGGGAGGCATCAAAAGGATTGCCAAGGTAACCTCAAAACTTGTGCCTTTTATGGCAATAGTTTATTTTACAGGCTCTATTGCGGTAATTGCCTTTAATTACCAAAATTTACTGCCGTCACTCGCCACTGCCTTAAGCGATGTTTTCACAGGCACCGCAGCTGTAGGGGGATTTCTGGGTGGCAGCGTTGCATTTGCTTTTAACCGGGGAGTGAACCGGGGACTGTTCTCTAATGAAGCAGGACAAGGATCTGCTCCCATTGCTCATGCCGCCGCAAGGGCTCACGAACCTGTTTCTGAAGGGTTGGTAGCTCTTCTGGAACCTCTTATTGATACTATTATTATTTGTACACTAACAGGACTGGTTATACTGTCATCCGGTGTCTGGAAAGAAAAACTTGAAAACCAGTTTCAGGAAACAGACCTTATAGTATTAAAAGAGAATTATTCGGAATCCAATCCGACAGACAGGAAGAAACTCTATAAGTTCCTGGCAGGCAAGAGTGAATTACCCTTATTAAATAAAAGTCTTGAAGTTATAAATGGAAAAATACAAAACCAGCCAACAATACTTCATGCCAGGTCAGTTGCAGAAAATGTCAATGTATTTCTTAACAATGAACCTTATAGCGGTACGCTTGAATTCACCGAGGGTAAGCTGACGGGACAACCGGAAGTTGTATTAACAGGCAGATCACTCATGCACAGTGCACCCCTGACGACAATTGCCTTCACAAGAAGCTGGTTTGGGGAATATGGCAAATATATTGTCTCCATAGGATTGCTTCTCTTTGCTTTCTCCACTGCCATAAGCTGGTCATATTACGGTGGTAGGGCAGTTACATACCTGTTTGGCCTAAAAGGTGTAATATACTATCGAATAATTTATGTCATAGGATTCTTCCTGGCCTCTTTTACCGACACGACTGTTATCTGGACATTATCAGGAATAACTATTGCTCTCATGACAATACCCAACCTACTCGGGATCCTGTCACTTCATAAAGAGATGAAAACCGAATTAAAACTATTCTGGCAGGAATACTCTCAACATTTTCCAGGGAAAAAATCGTCAGGGATATAATTACTTTATATTTTTACAATGAATTATAAGATGGGCTCAAGGGGAATGCTTATTAAGGATCCTCCGGCTGCTTCTCATGATGAAGGTCTGACTTTTAAAATTATTTTGGAACGAACTCAGAGTTAAAATGCAAAATATATATCCTGAACATTTTGAGAAGAAGATAGGATTCGACCACATCCGCAAAATGCTGGAGAATAAATGCCTCAGCGTAATGGGGAAGGAAAAGGCCGGGCTTATGTCTTTTCAGAACAAATATGAAGATATCACATTGCAACTTGACGAAGTATATGAGTTTTATGTAATTATTAAGGAGACAGAAAATTTTCCTTCTGATCATTATTACGATGTGCGGCAGTCACTTCATAAAATAGGCCTTGAGGGACGTTTTCTGGAGGTATCGGAATTATTTGATCTTAAACGTTCTCTTGAAGCTGTACGTTCAATAATAAAATTTTTCAAAAAACAGGATGAAAAAAAATTCCCTCTTCTCTGCAACAAGATCAAAAAAGTCAAGATATTTCCACAGATATCTGACAGAATTGACGGAATAATTAATAAACATGGAAAAATCCGCGATAATGCTTCTCCGGAATTGTCACAGCTCAGGAAACAGATTCTTTCCCTGCAAACAGGAATGTCAAAAAAAATTCACTCTATTCTGAAGCAGGCCCAAAAAGATGGCATTGTGGAAGAAGGAGCATCTGTATCAATACGCGATGGCAGGTCAGTAATCCCTGTCTCAGCTTCTAATAAAAGAAAAATAAAAGGTATTGTCTATGATGAATCTGCCTCCGGAAAAACAGTTTATATCGAGCCCAATGAAATAGTGGAGATCAACAATGAAATACGTGAACTGGAGTATAGCGAACATCGTGAGATAATCCGTATATTGATTGAATTTTCCGACTTTCTGAGACCTTACCGGGAAGAGTTATATCATTATTATGAATTTCTTGGAGACATTGATTTCATCAGAGCCAAAGCCATTCTGGCAACTGAATTCAACGCTATACGGCCTGAGCTGACCGATAAACCTTATATAAAATGGGAAAAAGCTATTCATCCGCTCTTACTGCAGTCTCTGAAAAGAGAAAATCGTAAAATAGTTCCTTTAGACATAAATATAAGCGATCAAAACCATATCCTTCTGATATCCGGGCCTAATGCCGGAGGTAAATCGGTTTGCCTTAAAACAGTAGGTTTATTACAGTATATGCTTCAATGCGGACTGCTAATCCCTGTAAATGAAGGAAGCAAAACAGGTGTTTTTGAAAAAATATTCATCCATATAGGTGATGAACAATCACTTGAAAATGATCTGAGTACATATAGTTCACATCTGCTTAATATGAAATATTTTCTCAGATACAGCAATGAAAGCACACTGGTGCTTATTGATGAATTTGGCTCAGGTACAGAGCCTGTGCTTGGTGCGGCAATTGCAGAATCAATACTTGAAGAGCTGATCAATATAGGTACTTTTGGGATAATCACTACACACTATACCAATCTTAAACATTTTGCCTCTTCAACCGAAGGTATTATTAACGGTGCAATGCTTTATGATTCACAGAATATGAATCCCCTTTTCCGTCTGGATATAGGAAAACCGGGAAGCTCCTTCGCGTTTGAAATTGCCCGGAAGATAGGACTTCCGGAAAAAATTCTCAAAAAAGCTACTGAAAAAACAGGAGAAAAGCATATTGACTTTGACAGGAACCTTCGAAAAATAAACCGTGACAAGCGCTATTGGGAAAATAAAAGGCAAAGGATAAAAAAAGTGGAAAAAATCCTTGATGATATGGCTGCAAATTATGAGGCAGAACTCAATCAAACAAAAAAAATGCGAAATGAAATCATTGAAAATGCCCGGGAAGAAGCAAAAAAAATGCTTTCAGGAGTAAATAAAAGGATTGAAAACACTATTCTGGAAATCAAAAAATCACAGGCTGAAAAGGAAAAAACCATGAAAGCCAGGGAAAAGATAAAAGATCTTCAGTCTTTTGTTGAGAAAAATACTGACAAACAGGACCGCCGGATAACGGAAAAACTTGAAAGGCTAAACCGTATGGAAGCAAAGCGAAATCAAAGAAGGCCGGGAAGTCCGAAAAGCCTTAAAACAAAACAAGAACAGGAAAAAATCCCTGAACTTCGGAAAGGCGACAAAGTACGCATCAAAGGTCAGGATCCTGTGGGAGACCTTATTGAAATCAATGAAAAAAATGCAGTAGTGGCATTCGGACAGTTAATTACTACGTTACCCCGTGAACGGGTGGAACGCCTTAGTCAGAATGAAGCAAAAGAAATTAGTAAAAAAGATAAATCCGCCAGCACCCGGATCATGGATGGTTTATCTGAGAAACGTCTTAATTTCAAGTCTGAAATAGATGTACGGGGACAGCATGTTGAAGAGGCAGTGGCCAATATAAGGGAATTTATTGATGAAGCTATAATGTTCGAAGTAAGTCAGCTCCGCATTCTCCATGGAAAGGGACATGGTATTCTGAAAGAAACAATCCGGGAATACCTTAAATCAGAACCTGTGGTAAAAAATTTCATGGATGAGCATGTAGATTTGGGAGGAGCAGGAATTACAGTTGTTAATCTTGCTTTTTAAAAGTAGATGCTTCAGGCGAATCTCCCTTTGATAATTTCCGGGTAAGCAGACTATTTTATCATAATAACGGTAAGCAAATCGCTTTTCCACATTTTTTGCCCTGCGGTTTATTCTGATGATCAGCTCTATTTCATGATGAACTTCTTTTGTCCACTCAGGAATAAAAAAAGGGTCGTTGTTTCGCAATAATGCTGAATCAGGCTTAATAAAAAAAAGAGGTTCGCGGGGCATTTCACTATTCATTTCCTTAACGTGGGCATTATAATTTCTGCCTATGCAAATAATCTTCATCCTGACTTACTGTTATTTCTCCAGTATCCTTAGTTTTATCTGAGTAAGTATTTTCTTGGTATAAAGAGGAAATTCACTATTCATAACCCATCCGAAATAGCCAGGCTGTTCCCGTAATACTTTTTCCACAGGCACTCCTTTATTTTTTCCAAAATTAAACACTTCAACTCCTTTGTCATTATAGACTATTCTTCCGACAAAATCTACATTTCTGTCATATGCGGAAAACTCACTCAATTTTTCTATATCATTTACTACGGGAAATAAAATCTTGCCCCTGTTATCCTCATATGGAACCTCCTTATACATTTCCAGCTGTGATTTAAGGACTTCGTATGTAGCCCTGGTGTCAGCAAGTGCTGAATGAGCATCGATCAAAGGTTTATTGCAGTAAAATTTATATGCGGCTGCAAGAGTCCTCTTCTCCATTTTATGAAATATCGCCTGTACATCTATGAACTTTCTTTTTTTCAGGTCAATATCAATATCCGTCCGCAAAAATTCCTCAGCAAGTATAGGTATATCAAACCGGTTTGAATTAAAGCCTGCCAGATCACAACCTTCTATGAATTTTGCCAGATTTCTTGCCACCTCTTTAAAAGTAGGTTCATTTGCAACATCTTCATTGGATATTCCGTGAATTCTTTTTGCTTCCTCTGAAATGGGAATTTCAGGATTGATTCTCTGGACCTTCTCATCTTCTTTCCCGTCAATGTGTATCTTGAGGATAGCTATTTCAATAATTCTGTCTCTGACAATATCTATCCCCGTTGTTTCAACATCTATAAAAACCAGTGAATTTTTTAAATTTAACTGCATGAAAATATTTTTTCAATAGATTGATCCTGAATATATTTTATCTAAAATATTAAGGGCTTATCATCACATTCCAAAAGGAATGTTCTGTTTTTTTGTTGTTAATTGTTTCTATGTATTGATCATCATAGGCATCAGAAGCATAAGCACATCTTCTTCGTCCTCATCCGTCTCGGACGGCAATATAAGCCCTGCCCTTGAAGGATCGCTCATTTCCAAACGAACATCGCCTGCAGAAAGATTGGCAAGAATCTCGATAAGGAAAACCGACTTGAATCCTATTTCGATATCCTCTCCGGAATATTCGCAATTCAGGCGCTCCACAGCCGAAATTGAGAAATCTATATCCTGAGCTGAAACCACCAGTTGGTTATCACTAATACTCAATTTTACAAGATTACTAGCCTGATTTGAAAATACAGAAACCCTCCTCAAAGTATTATAAAATGCCAGTCGGTCGATAACCATTTTATTAGGGTTATTTAAAGGAATTACCGAATTATAACTTGGATAATTACCCTCGACAAGCCGGCATATTAATTTATATTCAGTAAGAGTAAAAATAGCATTCTTCTCATTAAATTCGATCTTAACATCATTTTCTTCCCGCGGAAGAAGATTACGTAAAAGGCTGGCAGGTTTTTTGGGAAGAATAAACGATGATTCAAATTCGGCAGTTGCATCGCTTCTTCTGTAACGCACCAGCTTATGCGCGTCAGAGGCAACAAATCCCATATTCTCCGGTGATAGTTCAATAAAAATGCCATTCATAACAGGACGTAACTCGTCGTCGGCAGTTGCAAACAGAGTTTTTTCTATTCCTTTCAACAAAATTTTTCTGCCGACAGTCACAGTAGTTGCCGAATCCTCATCTACAGTCGGTATTTCAGGGTATTCATCCCCGCTATATCCTACAATAGAGAACTTACCATTTTCGGAAAAAATTTCAATTCCATAATTTTCAGGATCGATCTGAAAGGTGAGAGGCTGCTCCGGAAATTCTTTAAGGGTATCGATCAGGATCTTTGCCCGTATGGCCACTGTTCCCTCGTCCTCCGTATTATCCAGTTCCATACTGGTAATAAGTGTTGACTCAAGGTCGGAAGCAGTAATAGTGAGTTTGTCCCCGCTCAGATTAAACAAAAAATTATCCAGGATTGGCATAGTACTTTTGCTGCTTATAACCCTGCTTATGGCTGATAAATGATTTAATAAATCATAACTTGAAACAACAAATTTCATAATATATATTTATATTTTTTATTTTTATTTTCTCATGGTTTTTCTTCTCTTCCCTCAGGATTCCGGACTTATTACTAACCAACCCGTAACCGGAAGCATAAACAAAGTACACGAATATACAAACTTTAATGATATTTCCCTACCCGTTAAACTCTGAATTTTTCAGGCAATTATAAACGGGAATAATGTTTTCTCCGTATTAAGTTGTAAAATATACCCCAAAGTACCACGATAACAAGAGGAAGGGATATATTCAACCACTGCCAGAACCTGATCTCCTCATGCAACCGGACCTTGTCAAGGAGTCTTAGTCTTTGTGTACGACTTCTCAATTGCATTATTCCCTGTTTATCATTTAGATAATAAACAGTATTTAATAAAAATTCCTTATTGCCATAAATCTTGCCGGAAACACGATCAAAACCAAGTTCACCGATCCCGGGAGGACTATGCGAATAATCAACGCGATTTACAATCATTCCCCCATCTGCAATAACCACCATTTTTACAGGCGGGCTTTCGTGAACCGGATCAACTGACGGGATACCCAGCGCACCTATCATCCTGTTTCTGAAAACTGAATTAAAAGAACCTTCCAGAAGTATCCCTACCGGAATGAACTGCTCATTAAAAAGCTCCCTGGAAGGAGGATTATCTATATTCTGAAGACTTACAGTTGAAGGGGATTTCACACTTCTCGCATACGGTGAGGTAGAAAGTATTATGTTCTTCTTCAGACCGGAATTGCCTGTTACAGTATCTACAGAAGAAACAAACTCAGTAAAAACACGGTTAAGATTACGGCTTAGAGGGTGATTATCATCCGGTACCAAAAGTGGAGAGTAATACCAGGGATGAAGAGTAAACCGGGGTGCATTGCCCCGTGGCGCAGTATTAACCCGTAACCGGGCACATTCAACATCCTGCAGCAATTCGTAATTCAGACGCACCCCGTAATTAAAAAGTTGATCATTCAGGTTAAGGTCCCGGGGAATGGCATAAGTCATATAACCTTTTGATAAACTATCCAGGCTTACCTGAACAGGATCTATGAGCCAGAGAGTCTTTCCCCCGTTCATTATAAACTGGTCGATCCAAAATTTATCCTTCTCACTAAATGGCTTAACAGGATCAGCTATTATTAATATATCGGCATTATGACTGCCCGGCATCAATGAATCAGCAGGAATTCGCTTAACAATAAAATCCTCTGAAAGTGCCGAGGCAAAATCATATACCTGGAGATTATCAGCTTCACCATGCCCTTCCAGAAAAGCAACAGTGGATTTTTGTTCCCGCATGAGCTTTCTGAAAGCGCTCACCAATTCAAACTCAACAGTTTCTATCGAATGGTTAAAATTGGCTTCATGAGTAAAATCCTGATTGTATTTTAAAAAGTTAACAGCCTCCTGCTTGCCGTTATATGTTATAACAGCTCCAGGAAAAATAAGTTTAGTTATTACACCCTTATCGGTTTTATGCCTGAATCTCGTTGGGGAAATACCTTTTTTAACCAGTAAATCTATTAATTCCTCTCTTTTTTCAGTATTCTTTATGCTATATGGATTTGTTATCCTTAATCTTAAATTCTGATCAGAATAGGCATTCAGGACAGCTATCTTTTCAAAAACCTCCTGCTGCAATCTTCTAAGGCCAGGCTCAAGCTCTCCTTCAAGATAAAATTCAATTTCCACCGGATATTTCAGATCAGCCATCATTTGCTTACTGATATCGGCCAGCGAATAACGTTTGTCATAAGTCAGGTCAATGCGGTATAAAAACATTCCCGATACCCAAAATAATATTAACAATAAGATAAAAAGAGCAAAGGTATTCCTTCTAAACCTTTTCAGTGACCATTTTCCCATCCTTGAAAAAGCAATAGTAAGGCGTAGAAAAATTATTGTCATGCCTGCAAAATATATTACATCCCTTAAATCTATTACTCCCCGCGAAACAGATCTGTAATGAGTGTTAATGCTGAGCCATGTAAAAATATTTTCTATCAGGTAAGGGATGTTTGTGCCGGAAAAAAAATCAAATCCAAGGTAAAAAATAAAGGATAGGGACATGCCGAGGATAAAAGAGACAATCTGGTTGTCAGTCACCGATGATGAAAAAATCCCGATTGAAACATAGATGGCTGCCAGGAAGAATAGCCCGAAATATGATCCCCATGTAGCGCCGGTGTCTATGGAGCCTACAGGGTTACCTAATAAGTAGATTGACAGAAAGTAAAGAAGCGTGGGAACCAGCGAGAAAAACACAAGAACAACTCCTGCCATGAACTTGGCAAAAACCAGATTGAAATCGGAAACAGGACGGATAAGCAGAAGCTCAATGGTGCCGCTGCGCTTCTCCTCCGAGAAAAATCTCATTGTGATGGCAGGCACGAGAAACATATAAAGCCAGGGAGCCAGCGAAAAAAAACTTTCCAGGGTTGCATATCCACTTTCGGGAATATTATAAGTTCCCGGGAAAATCCAGAGGAATAGTCCCGAAACAAGCAAAAAAACCAGCACCGCCACATAACCGGTCAGAGATCCGAAAAATGTTTTTATTTCTTTTTTAAATAAACTATACATTATACAGAAAAAGCAATTCTTAAATTTACTTATGGAGTAATTCGACCATTTTTTGAGCAGTACGTTCTGAACTGCCCGGATTGCCCAATATTATTTTTAAACGCTCATAATCTCTCAATATTTTTTCACGGTATAACGAATCGTAAAGCAATTTATTTAACTCCTGCTTTACATTATTGACAGTCATCTCCACTTGCAGAAATTCCTTCACAGCCTCTTTACCTAAGATCAAATCAGGTAAGGATACCCATTTAATTTTAAGAAAAAAATATTTCATAATAATATGAATCAGCCATCCTCCTTCCACTCTGTATAAAACTGTCTGTGGAACATTAAACAGCGCCGCTTCAAGGGCTGCAGTCCCGGAAGCAGTAAGGGCAGCATATGAGATATTAAGCAGATCGTATGTCTGTCCGTAAACGACAGATATCCCGCTACCCTTAACATGATTTTCATACCATTGTCTGTCTGCTGATACTACCCCGGCTACTACAAACTGAAAATCACTGAATCCCTCAGCTGCTTTAACCATAACGGGAAGAGTGGCATTTATCTCCTGCTTGCGGCTACCTGCAAGCAATGCAACAACCGGCCTGTTGTCCTGTTTATTTTTTTCATGTAATGTATCTTTGCCGACTGCCTCTTCATGATAAGATGCTATAGAATCCATCAGGGGATTTCCCAAATAATGTGCCTCCAGTCCGTGCTTTCTGTAATATTCAGTTTCAAAAGGCAAAATTGAAAATATGCCGTCAACATAACTCCTGATCTTTTTAACCCGGTATTCTTTCCATGCCCAAACCTTTGGAGGGATATAATAATAAACTTTTATATTGTTTTTCTTCGCAAACTTGGCAATTCTGAGATTAAACCCGGGATAATCGATAAGAATGAGAACATCAGGACTGAAGTTTAGCAAATCCTTCTTGCATATGACCATGTTACCCCATATAGTTTTTATATTTAAAACTACATTTAAAATGCCCATAAATGCCATTTCCCGGTAATGCTTCACAAGTCCCCCGCCGGCAGCTTTTTCCATCAAATGGCCGCCAAAAAAACGGAATCTGGCATCAGCATCGGCCTTGCGCAATTCCTTAATAAGATTGGACCCGTGCATGTCTCCGGACGCTTCTCCTGCTATCAGATAGTATCTCATGATTAAAATTAATTATTCTAAAAGGTATCATATGAAACTCATATGAATTAAAAAACCTTTGTAATTAATATGATCAATGCATAAATAATAGTCGCTCCCAGTACCCCCCGTGCAGCTCTGTCATACTTCATGCGGATAAATGCCATAAAAAAAATGATGTTTGCAAACACGCACAGGCTGGTCAATTTTATCAACGCATTCAACTTAGACATATAATGCAGATATTCCTTCAATGAAACATCTGTTTCCCTGAAATAATAAACAGCAAAAAATACTATTACCGGAACCAGAAATCCTGTAAGAAATCCTGTTGGGGCCGAATCAAAAAAATTTCTTCTTTTACGTTGCATCAGAATGTCCAGTTTCTAATCTCTTCCATTGTTTTATAGCAAGTCATATCAACCCTGACAGGCACTATTGAAACAAAATTATTTCGAAGTGCATAAATATCAGTTTCTGTAGAATCTTCTTCGAAATTTTTAAAATACCCGGCCAGCCAATGATAATCTCTCCCATGGGGATCGATTCGTTTTTCAAATTCTTCCACCCATTTGCCATGAGCCTGGCGACACACTTTTATTCCATCCGGTTTTCCCGTCGGGATATTTACATTCAGGCAGGTAAAAGGGGAAAGTCCGTTATCGATAATATTTCGAAAAATTTTTGCAACCACAATTTTGGCCTCTGTAAAATCAGCATCCCGGCTAACGTCATCCAGGGAAAATCCAATTGATGGCACATTATGGAGACATCCTTCAATGGCAGCCCCCATAGTGCCACTGTAAATAATACTGATTGAAGTATTTGTTCCGTGGTTGATGCCTGATACTACATAATCGGGAATATGCCCGATTAAATTATTAAAGCTTAACTTGACACTGTCAACCGGTGTCCCGTTGCATTTATAAGTAGGGACATTGTGAATTTTTTCAACAGGTTCTGCCCTTAAAGGATAATCCACAGTAATTCCGCATGATTTTCCCGACATTGAGACCTCCGAAGATATGACCTCCACATCACCAAACGATTTCATGACTTCCACAAGTTCCCGCAAACCCCTCGCATGTATGCCATCATCATTAGTTACTAATATCCTTGGTTTTCGTGCCATATTTTTTTATGAATAAAAAGCAAAGATAAATTAAATCACTGATGAATAACAAACAATTGGCTAAAATGAAGATGTTTCTCACTAATGGCGGAAGCTGTTATTTTTGCATATTACCTGTTCGGAATACCATATTCTTTTTTATTTATATACTTATGTATAATTTTTCTGATTAAAAAGAAGATGCTTGTTTTGTTTTAGATTTTATATATTTATATGTTCATAATTAGAAATAATGAAACTTAAGAAAAGCATAACAAATGAAAATCACTTACCGGTTCTGAGAAAAGCTTATTTCAGATTTTATGAAGAACTTAATGATCATCTTCCTGAAACAGTGCGCAAAAAAGTTTTTACATATGAGTTTAAAGGAAAGCCGTCGGTAAAAAATACTATTCAGGCTCTTGGCGTGCCACACGGGGAAGTAGATCTTATACTGGTAAACGGTGAATCAGTCAGCTTCGATTATCAGCTAAAGGGTGGAGAGAATATTTCTGTTTATCCGGTATTCGAGTCTCTGGATATATCACCTGTTATGCATCTCAGGCCCGAACCACTTCGCGAAAACCGCTTTATAGCAGATGTTAATCTGGGCAAACTGGCATTTAAACTCCGCCTCCTCGGATTTGATGTACT
This sequence comes from uncultured Prolixibacteraceae bacterium, assembly GCA_964540755.1. Classification (GTDB taxonomy): domain Bacteria; phylum Bacteroidota; class Bacteroidia; order Bacteroidales; family Prolixibacteraceae; genus JAAYJR01. Next base: position 25,065 of record CAZIOB010000192.1, read on the forward strand.
ATTCAGAAATGATTATTCAGACGATGAAATTATAGATATATCCCTTAAAGAAAAACGAATAATCCTGACACGCGATAAAGGAATTTTAAAACATAACGTTGTAACGCACGGCTACTGGATTCGCAATGATGACCCTAAAAAACAGTTGAAAGAGGTAATTGACCGCCTGCAACTCCAAAACAGCTTCCGGCCTTTCTCACGTTGTACCAATTGCAACAGCAAACTAATACCTGTAGAGAAAACAAAACTTCATGGCCGTATCCGGGATGATACATATAGTTACTACAAAGAATTCTGGGAATGTTCAGGTTGTGGCAAAATATACTGGGAAGGATCACATTTCAAAAAGATCCTTAAATGGATTGAAAAACTAAAACCCATAAATCAGATTAATTCCCCGGCCCGCCAAAAACCATAAGACAGCAACGAATTACCCGAATAATATTAATTGCCACAGCGCTCATTTTTATTATGCTCTATGGATTTTCATCTGGTTCTGGAAATTCCCTCATCGGACTGTAACGTATGTAGGAATCGAATACTTCTTTATCAGGCCCGACTACCCGGGGATCTTCAGATTTTCGCAGTTCTTCCATTAATCTGTCCTTCATCTCATTCTCAATATGGTTATAGCCTGATTTTCCTGAAAGATTATTCAGGCACCAGGGATCATTTTTAATATTAAAGAATTCGAATTCTGGCCTTTTGTTGTGTGCCAGTTCAAAATAGGGCATGACTTCCTCATCATGCATGTTTTCAATTATAAATGATTTTGTCGGTGCGGCATCAATATCTGTAAATGCCCATTCGGAATGGTGAACTCCATTTTCATCTATACCGTACATGGGTAAAAGTTCATCTGCTGTTCCCGGCTTAATTCGCCGGGGAGCTCCCGCAGGCCACCTTTCCGGCTTTATATTCCAGATGAGCAAAAAATCAGTACTCCGTATTGCCCTTTGAGGATAACCCCGGTTCCTGTACCGTGAACATGAATGTCTCTCACGTCCTGTAAAAACATATTTTTTCGAAACATCTGTAATTCCTTGTTTATCGGACTCCAGAATATTCACTATACTTTTTCCTGACATTGGCAACATACCAGAAGGACTGGTTTTGGTAATTTCAAGGATCGTTGGTGCAATATCCGAAAAGCTTACAGGGTCATCAACAATTCTTCCTCCCGGGAAACGTTTTGGAAAACGGACAGCCAAAGGGACGTGTACCCCATATTCATAAACATTAGCTTTTGCCCGTGGAAAAGGCATACCGTTATCACCGGTAACAATAACAATTGTATTCTCAAGTTCACCCTTTTCTTCAAGATAATCGAGCATTCGTTGTAAATGCAGATCAAACCATTCAATTTCAACAGCATAGTCAAGCATGTCACCTCTGACTATTTCATGATCCGGAAAAAACCCGGGCACCTTAACATCAGACAGTTTTTTCGCTGTTCTTTTCCAGGAATCTTTCTCATAAGACCGGTGCGGTTCACTGGCCCCGTACCAAAAGAAAAAAGGCTTGTCACCTTTGATGTTTTCCATAAAATATCTGAAATTCTCAAAATAATTAACAGGCCCGATCCCGCCGGCAGTGCGCTCATCACCGGGAGTCCCTTCTTTATACCTGATATTACTGTGATATATTCCTGCAGCATTGTCAGAGCGCCAAAGGGAGTCATTATCATTCCTGGCATATTGAAAAGGTGCAACTCCTTTACCCGTAAGCCCCGTGGAATATCCATCAGCATCAAGAAGATCTGTAAACGGAATATATTTTTTCATCCATGAGGAGGCATGCTGTCCTGATTGTTCATTCTGCCAGTGATATCTTCCTGTTACAATAGCGCTCCGCGAAGGTGCGCAACCGGGTGAACCTGCTATGCAATTACTAAAATATACGCCTTCTGCGGCGATGCGGTCAAAAGCAGGTGTACTTACAAACTTACAACCTGCAAAACTTGTATGAGCAAAAGACTGATCATCACTTATTGCAAAAAGGATATTCGGCCGGTCTGCCTGTTCCTTTACTTTGCCGCAACTAATTATCTGGACAAACATTACACCTGCTAATATTATTCTAAAAATCTTCATTATTATTAAAACTTTTTGAGTTACAAAAACAAAAAAATAATTATTTCTCTTTGTCATCTTTTTTAAATTCTTCGAGCAATTTCATCATATGCTCTACCGTTTCAGGATTCTCTGCACTCAGATCGCGGGTCTCCCTGAAATCATTTGTTAAATTATATAATTCAGGCTGGTTTGTTTCCCTGTTTAAAAGTAATTTCCAGTCGCCATCCCTTACAGCATAGTATTGTGATACTTTCCAGTAAAACGGGTGTGTACTTTTAAAAGATTTTTGACCTGTCAGAAAAGGCCAGATATTTTTTCCATCAATATTCAACCTGTCTGAATTTTCACAACCTGCCAGTCCACACAACGTTGGCAGCCAGTCTGATATATGAACAGGAATATCTGATGCCCCGGCTTTTAGTTTTCCCGGCCAGTTAACAAAAGCAGGAACACGTATACCTCCTTCATAAAGATCTCCCTTCCAGCCTCTTAAAGGAAAATTATTTCCCAAAACATCATGGGGCTTATCTACATATTTACCTCTGTATTCTGTGCTGCTGTACCAACTTTTCTGTCCCCCGTTATCACTGGTAAACAGTATGAGAGTATTTTTTCGTTTGCCGGTCGTTTCCAAAGCATCGATTATTTTGCCGATGCATGCATCCATATGTGTAACGCTGGCAGCAAACCACTTACGTGACTGATACATATTGACATCTTCATACACTGATACCCACTTTCCCGGCTCGTCAAGGGGATAGTGAGGCACGCTGTAGGCTACATAAAGAAAGAACGGTTTACCAGTTCCCTCCTCAATAATACGTACAGCCTCATCGGTGATCAGGTCTGTGGCATGGCCTTCTTCTTCCAGATACTCATCATTGCGGTGCCATGATTTCCGTGAAGTTAATCTGGTCTCCATTTTATATTCATGGGTAAAAGGATCTATCTGGCCGTCAAAATAGCCATAAGATGACTGAAATCCATACTTCAAAGGAGTATATGGCGGAGAACCCATATGCCATTTCCCGGAAATGGAAGTATAATAACCATTCTCACTGAGAATTGATGCGAATGTAGGATCACCCATATCGATCACTTCCCCGTAGTCGGGACCTGTAATACCGTAGCGGCTGGGATACTTTCCCGTCATTAGACTCACCCGTGTTGGTGTGCAGGTCGGCATTACATAATGTTGATCGAGCCGTATTCCCGATTCTGCCAACCGGTCTATATTAGGCGTTTTAATTGATGAGCCGTTATAACCTATATCATTCCAACCCAAATCGTCAGTTATAATTATAAGAATGTTCGGTTTATCAAGTGATTTGAGATTACCCACGGCTTTAACCCGGTAACTGCAAAAAATAAAAGATAACGCCAGGAAAAAACTTAAAAATATTATGTTGCTGTACTTCATTAAAAAATAAATTAAAAATTAAAAACTTCTCTTATGCTTCTCTATAATATAGCTCTGTCTGTTATGAAGAATAATTACTTATCACCGGGATAGCTCTCATTCGGCACAGGCATTTGGGCATGAACTTCTTCACGCCATTTTTCCAGTTCAATGGCCAGCTCTTTTTTTACAGCGGGCAGACTGTCCGCCAGGTTTTTCGACTCGCTCAAATCATTTTCAAGATTAAAAAGTTCATAGGGAGATACTTCCCCCTCAATCAAGCTTTTTTCATACCACTCGATAAGTTTCCATTTTCCTCTCCTCATCGCTCCGGCAGGTATCATACCCGACCCATGATAATGAGGATAGTGCCAGAAAAGGGTTTCGTGTATTTCAGAACCGGCATCTTTTAATACGGGCAGAAAACTTTTTCCATCGACATTTTCCGGAAAACTTTTTATCCCCGCAATTTCACAGAATGTAGGCAGAAAATCGATGGAACTGATTAATGACCCCGAAATGCTACCAGGCTTTACAACATCCTTCCATTTAACGATCAGAGGCTCCTTTATTCCCCCTTCATAAAGCCATCCTTTACCCGCCCTCAGAGGAGTCTGGGCTGCATCAGTGGCCAGGCCTCCGTTATCAGAAAAGAAAATTACCACTGTATTATCTTCAAGTCCCAGATCTCTTATTTTTTTAAATATCCTGCCACAACTATTATCCAGACGCTCGATCATCGCTGCAATAACAGGGTTATTCTCAGGTTCTTCCGATGCTTCCAATTTCGCATATTTATCGATCGTGGCAGCTCTCTCTTTTAACGGATTATGAATCGTATTATGCGAAACATACAGGAAAAACGGTTCCGGCTGGTATCTTTCCATGAAATCCAGGGCCAGACTGGTAATTGTATCAACGTTATGTGCATCATCTTCGGCATCCTGCCAGGGTTGAGCCATGCCACCCGAAGGCTTGTAAGTTACAAATGATTCGTCAAATCCCTGCATATCAGGATTATACGGAAGGCTTTCAGGCGGCATCTTAGCCTGGCTCAAATGCCATTTTCCAAATGCCGCAGTATGATATCCTTTGCTTTTCAATAACTCTGCAATGGTTACTTCATCCAGTGGCAGAAATTTTTGCCAGTCGGGTTGGGTCAGAGGATAAATATTCTTGTTATTACCTGCAATAAAATCCGTCAGATGAAGACGTGCAGGATATTTGCCTGTCATAATACTTGCCCTTGTCGGAGAACAAACAGGACAGGCAGCATAAGCATTTGTAAATCGCATTCCTTCACTAGCCAATTCATCTATATTGGGAGTAGGATAATAATTACTGCCATTGCTTCCGATCTGCATATAACCCAAATCATCGGCCAGAATCAATATAATGTTGGGAGGCGATTCGTCTTTACCACAACTCCATATTAATAATGTGGCAAGACTTATTATCAATACAGAAATTTTAAATTTAATATGCATATGATTAAAATTAATTTTTTACAAAGGTATCATAATAGAGTATATGTTTTAATCATATTCTTGTGTGATTTTACAATCATGGCCGTTTCATTTCAGATTTTCAGGCACTATGATATTATCTCCGGAAAGGTCAATAAATATATTTCTCACTAATCTTATAAAACCATTATTGAGCAATCACGGGCGCAAGTAATACAAGGCTCACATTAATTATGTAATACGGATTTATTTATAAATCTCATCTTCGGTCTGATATCCCTCTGAAATAACTGTAAGCTTTAAATTTTCGCGGTTTACTATCATGCCGTTGTGAAAAAAAGCAGGAACTAACCGTGCCCCGTTACTAACAGTCTGGAATGTTCTTTCGCATTGTCCTGTACGGCCTAAAGTAATTGCCAGTTCTGCTGCAGTTGAAGCAAGCTTTTCATAGGGCTTATAAATAGTGCAGCTTTGATGGCCTGCCACTATCTTCTGTAAATTCCTGAGATCAGCATCCATGCCGGCAACCAATATATCTTCTGTTCTGCCCTCCTCGGAAAGAGCTTTTATTACACCCATGGCAATCGCATCATTTCCGGCAATAATCGCATCAACATCATCTGTTTTCAGCAATAATTCTTTTGTATGCATGTAACCCTCATCTTCCCCCCAACTTTCTGTAAAAACATTATATACAATTTCTATATCTCCTTTCTCAACAAGTGGTTGTATCACATTCATCTGTCCCAGATATAAAAACTGACTGTTATTATCACTCAATGCTCCGCCAATAAGTGCATATTTACCGGTAGGTTGGATTGTTGTCAAATACTCAGCCTGCAATTTTCCTATCTCCACGTTATCTGTCGAAACATAACAATCCAGGTTACAATTTTTAATGAGTCTGTCGTAAGAAATTACACCAATGTTATTTTTATGTGCATTTTCCACGATTGCTGCTGCCTGAAACTGATCAACAGGTACAACTACAAGAACATCTACTCCATTGTCCATTAGCTCATTAGCCTGCTCTAACTGTTTTTCCATGCTATTGTCAGCAATTCTGACTACAACATCACTACCAAGCTCGCGGACCTTCTCAACGAAAAAGTCCATATCATTTTCCCAACGCTCCTTATCCAGGGCATGTATTAAAAATCCAACTTTTACAGGATCGTTTTTTGTACATCCTCCCAAAATAAAAAGTGAAAGAAAAACAATTGAAGAAATTTTCATCACATAATTCATAGTAATCTAAATTTTAATTTTATTATTCTACGAATTATAAGGCAAAAGGGTTAAATAAAAATATAATTTAAAAGTTGTTATATAACACACGGGAAAATGCAACCTTTTTTAAAAAGCTTAATTATCCCGTAATTACGGGTACTTCTCCAAAAAAGCTAAAAATTCATTATTTCGGTATATAATTTTTGAACAGGCAAACCCATTACATTATAGAAAGATCCTTCAATATGAGTAATCCCTATATACCCGATCCATTCCTGAATGCCATATGCCCCTGCTTTATCAAAGGGTTTATATTTAGATATATAATAGTCTATCTCTTTACCGGACAGTATTTTAAAATTTACACCAGATACCGCGAAAAAAGATTTTTGCTTGTGTAGCGAGGTTATACAAACACCTGTGACCACCTCATGTTTTTCCCCGCTCAGCTCAAGAAGCATTTGACGTGCATCCTCAATATTTTCCGGTTTGCCCAATATTCTGCCGTTAAGCCAGACTATGGTATCTGCTGTAATCAGTAAATCATTTTCAGTAAGTTCACTAAGAAATTGTCCGGCTTTCAATTCAGCCAGGTAAACAGGAATTTTCTCCTTAGGCATGCCTGCCGGAAAATTCTCATTAATCTCCCTTACTCTTATATCAAAGTCAATACCCAATGCCTTAAGCAGCATTTGTCTGCGGGGTGATCCGGATGCAAGTATATAATTATAATCAGGAAACCAATTCATTTAAAAAGCTTTTTCATTAAAATTATCAGATACCCATTTCTTCTGGACCCTTAATGTTCTCTCGATAACATCCCGTACACATCCTTCTCCTCCTTTTTTATTAGAAATATACTTGGATATTGACTTTATCTCCTTTACAGCATCACGGGGGCAAACGGGAAAACCCACTTTAAGCATGGCGTGATAATCTACAAGATCATCACCCATAAACAAAACATTTTCCGGACGGATTCCGGTTTTTTCCAGAAAATCATCCAGACAGCGGGATTTATCCGATACATTATCGTAATAATATTCTATACCTATATATTTATGCCTGATACGTAAGCTTTCAATAAAACCTCCGGTTATAACTGCAACAGGATATCCCGAATTAATAGCATTTTTTATAGCAAAACCATCTTTTACATTTGCTGTACGAACGGGAGCTCCGTTTTCATTAACCGGTGAAATATCTTTTGATAATACTCCGTCAACATCAAACACAAAAGCTTTTATTTTCCTTAGTTTTCTTTTAAAGAACATCTCCTCTGATATTATGATATTTATAAATATATCCCGATATTATTTCATACAATTTTTGGTAATCAGGAAACTCCTGTAATACATTCAAATGTTTTCTAATGGTATTTCCGTCAAAACGAACAGCAGGTCCGGTCTGTGCCTTATCAGGCTCAATTTCATGCACTTTCATGGCCGTTTCCTTAATTAGCGGCAAGAGTGTCTCAAATGGAATGTCTTTTGATTTTATAATATCTGAAGCTGCAGAGTAAAGATAATTAACAAAGTTACAGGCGAAAACAGCTGAAATATGAAGAAACAAACGTTTTTCCGAATCAAATAAACTTACCTTATCCGAAATCCCGGCGGCCAGGTTTAATAATTTTTCCTCATTTTTTTTTGAATCTGCCTCTATGAAAACAGGAATTTCTCTGAATTTAATATCCCTGTTCCTGGAAAAAGTCTGAAGCGGATAAAATACACCAGTATTGAGTGAATATTTTGAAAGAACTGAAAGAGGCATACTTCCCGAGCAATGCACAATCAGATTATTTCTAAAGTTGATATAAGGCAATACGTCATCATAAACATCATCTCTCAGGGCAATGAAATATATATCTGCTTCACTGGTTATGTGACCCGGATCAGTAGTATAATCTGTCTTAAGCTTCCCGGCAAGCTCTTTTGCTGAAGCTTTTGTCCTGCTGTAAACCTGGCAGATCGAATAGTTACTTTTTTTAAATTCCAGCGAAAGATGAGTAGCTAAATTACCTGCACCAATAAATACAATATGACAGCCCATTATAATTATAAATTTAACAAAATAAAATCCCGGCATCAAGCTGACTATGTTGTTCAGTTGAAACGTGAAATCCCTTTCTGCCGTTAAAGATAATGAGGCTTAGTCAATGTTCCAATTTATTTTTTGCTTAAAGCTTTTTCCAACCGGTCATTAACAACCTTCCAGTTAATGATATTCCAGAAATTATCAACATATTCAGCCCGTCTGTTTTGATATTTAAGATAATATGCATGTTCCCAAACGTCCAGTGCCAACAAAGGGGTACCCTGAACGTAAGAGACATCCATCAGGGGATTATCCTGATTTGGTGTGGAGGTTACAAATAGTTTTCCATTCTCATCTATAGCAAGCCATGCCCAGCCACTACCAAAAATAGTTTTGGCAGTAGTTGAAAACTGCTCTTTAAAAGCATCAAAAGAACCAAAATCCTTTTCTATGGCATTTTCCAATTTTTCCGGAACTTCCCCCTGATCAGGGGTCATATTCTCCCAAAATAGAGTATGATTATAAAAGCCTCCGCCATTATCACGAACTGAACCGGAATACTTGCTAACATTTGCAAATATCTTCTCCAAAGGGGTATCTTTCAGCATGGTACCGTCTGTTGCCGAAATAAACTTATCATAATAACCCCTATGATGCTTTGAGTAGTGCAATTCCATAGTACGGCCATCTATAAATGGTTCTAAAGAATAATAATCGTAAGGAAGTTGGGGAAAATTATGACCTTTAAAATTTTTACATTCTTGTCCCACTGATTTTAATGGACCTATAACAGCCAATAATATGGCAGCTATTCCAACCAGAGTTATAATTTTATTTCTTTCCATTTTAATATTATTTAGTTAATGAATTAATATTTATTAAACGATAAGCCCTTAAAAAAGTTCATGAAAGTTCAATTTATCCCGAATACTGACCGTAAATTGACAAATGATGACTTGTTAAGAGTATAAAGATGTATTCTGAACTTTAGAAAGACCCCCGGACTTATTTAAGAAATTAAAATCCTTCTATTCCGGCGTAAATTCAATCTGTTTTTGCTTTCATCCAACTTCAAATAATTTATACCGTCGGTAATAAGAAATATACAATAAAAAAATATAAAAAATGAACTCCCCATATGCGATTCAAAATTTGAATCGGCAAAATTTGCGAAAAACATGAATACAAGGAACAGGAGAAAAAGCAGGTCATGATATCTCTTTTTCAAAATTATCGGAAAGATCAATAAAAACATTATTATAAGAAAACCTGTAATCCCGAATTTGACCATATAATTCAGATACTGATTATGAGAAGATGCATAGTGCTCTTTATTCAATCTTGAATTATTTGCAATATATGCTTTTTCAAACTCCTCCTTCCAGCTTGCTGTCCCGACACCAAACCAAAAATTATGTTTGATGATGGAGCAGGCTGCCCTGGCATACTCAATTCTCTGAGATAATGAATGATCATTGGCATAACCAGTTTTGGAGTAAACATAAAACTCCCACACTGTTTGATATATCCTCGGATAAAGGGAAAATTTTTTATTTTGATATATTACATTAGCAATTCCATTTTCAATATTTCTTATATCAGTTTCATTAAGATTCCTGACTCCCTGTGCATCTTTTCTTAATCCTATAGAAGTCAAATACCTTACAAGGGTTGAATGAACGGGGAATCCATTTTTGCCTGTAGAGTCGTATTTATATTCAGATATTTTATTCCATTCCTCACGCAACTCCTTTTCACACACATATAGATAAACATACCTTCCGTTTTCCACCATCGGATTGTCAAAATCATGATTATATATATTGCCCTGCCCTGTCTTGTGTTCAATTGATTTATAATCAATTTTTTCAAAATCATAAAATTTAATTATTACCCATGAAACATAAGCAACAGGTAAACTGATCAGGAATATTGCAAAGGCCATTAGAATTTTTTTTGTTTTTCCCCTGGCTTGTGAAATTGTAAAAAAAATAAAAAAAAGCATACTTGTTATCAGGATGAATATCCCGGTAAGAGAATGCTGAAATAGAATAAAGGCAAATAAATATATTGCTGTGATGATTAAGAAACCCAGGTAAAAATTATTCAATTTATTATAATTTGTATAAATGATCATTATAAAAAACCAAAAGGCCAGTACTAATTGGAAACTGAATCTTATATGCGATATAAGGCTGATATTACGTATATCTGTGGCAGCTGCAGAATTGAAAATATTATATCTGATCAGGGCAACCACTGTTGCTATTATTACAGCAATTGAAAAAAACTGGAAAAGAAATCGTTTTTGTGTTCCTGAGATATCTTTGCCAAAAATAAAAGCCAGCGGGATTATCAGAAAAAAAAGACTTTTTCTAAGGTCATACAGTGAGGCTGCCCAATTGTTAAAAAAAACAGCGCTAAAAAAATAAATCAGATATATGGCAGGTAAAAAAAGCAACACCCTGTTTTTTCTTAACCTTCTGAGTTTATTCGATAAATTATCCTCCGCCAGTGCAGTAAAAAGTAACACCCCACTTCCAACTGAAACCAGCGCTTCCGAAAAAGGAATCACACCAACGAAAAAAAGAAGAGCAATAAAGAACCAGTTATTATTCTTTATAAATCTGATAAGTTTACTCATTTATAAGGTGTTTTGAAACAAACGGCCGTATTATAAAAGTTATTGTCTCCTTCAAAAAAAAGAGCCCGTGCTCGGATGAACACAGGCCCAATATAAATTCGGCAGCGGCCTACTCTCCCACTTTTACGCAGTACCATCGGCGCTGGCGGGCT
>CAZIOB010000193.1:0-4719 GCA_964540755.1 uncultured Prolixibacteraceae bacterium
AAACCTCACGCATTTATTGACAGAAAATTGGGCGATAAAATTATTCCTGCTGTCCATCATAACCATCAATTGTATTTTGTTACTCCCTATCAAATTGCCAACAAAATAAACGAGATACTGGACAATAAAACCAGCGTCATACATCAAAAACCGGATACTTCCATTAACAGCAAGACTTGTTCCCATTTTATTTTAACCCCGGGGAATTTCGAATCACACTCAGGTTCATTTAATCTGGACAGGGGTAGTTCACATGCCAAAATAACCTATGACCTCTGTTTCGATAAAAATACATTATTCCCGGTATATTATCACAGAGTTCTAAAAGGCAGTTCAATCAGTCAATTTCAAACTTCTCATTTTATTCAAACCAAAGTTAATCAACACCTTGACCCCGATTTTTTTAGTGAAGAAAATTTATTGCCAAAAAAATGGCAGGAGGCCAATCGAAATTACGAATTAAAAAATCCGGGAAATCTGGTGGGGAAGAAAGCTCCGGATTGGAACCTGCCGGTTTTAAACGAAGATACATTGTTATCGAACAAAAATTTATTGGGTAAATACGTACTCCTCGAATTTACTGCCACCTGGTGTGGACATTGTATTGAAGCAGGAGAAATGATGAACAGGCTTGAAGATAAATTCAGGGATTGTGAAAATATAGCCCTGGTTAGCATTTTTAGCAGCGAAATTGATAAAAAGGAGGGGATATCGGAATTTGCCCGAAAAAATAACCTGAAATCAACCATACTCTACTCAGCACCTCATATTGGTGAACTTTATGAAGTAGCCGGTTATCCGAATTTTATGGTCATTTCTCCTGATGGAAATGTACTTACAAATTTTCAGGGATATAATAGCACCATAGAAAAAAACATAATCAACTTATTAACAGAGCTGACAAAATAAATCATGAATTACAAAACATTTCTTTTGCTGTTAATAACACTCTCATCTTTAACTGTTTGGAGCCAGAATAATGTCAGAATCGACGGACAAATAATAGGGTACGATGGCAGCAAAGAAGTTCTTTATGGAATTTTCCCTTTTTATGGCCCACCTCATGATAAAAGTATAAAACCCGACAGCCTCGGTCGGTTTACAATATTTACATCAGTAAAAAAAACCATGTTTTTTTCAATGCATTATTCCGAGGGGGGAATCAGGCATTCATGCAGATTAATTTTAAAACCGGATACATATTATTCTTTTGTCAGTGAAGGCTATCAAAGTAAAAACTGGAATACATATTACAGCCCTGAAATATATTCCCTGAGAATAAATCCCGGTGAAAAAAATCCTTATTATTCAGTCGATTACGGACAGATATATTACAACAAGATCGATAATGGAACCATGGGGTCACTTTATCATGACAATCGGGATTTATATCAGCCTGACCTATTGATCGATACCCTGGAAGCAAGAATTAATGCCCAAAAAGCTGTTTTTCAAAAATTGCTTAATGACGGACTGATTGATAAGGAATTTTATAAAATCGCCAAATTGAATGTTGAATATTTTAACGCTTATCAATTAGTTTCGACTATATATGATACCTGGCAATTACCTGTAAAATATGGTGTCGGTGATACAGTTATTCAAAAGAAGCTTCATAAAATTTATTCTGAAATATTTGAAATGTATCCGGTCAAAGGAGTGGCAATGGAAAAATTATATGGCTATGACAGGTATATTGATCTTTATTTACTTTTTCTGGAAAATAACAAGAACGGTGTATTCAAGCCCATAATTCGTAAAGGCCCTGTTGTTACAAAAGTACGGATGAAACATGCTGAAGAGGTTTTGTCACCAATAGCCTACCGATATTATGCTTTAAGGAATACTATGAGTTGCACTGCAAGCCTGGCATCAGGTTCAGCCAAAGCGGCTGAAGATTTTCTTCTAAAATATTCTGAAATAAAAAATAGCCAAAGCGGAAATTTTCTGGAAGATGTATTGATCCCAAGGGCCAAAGATTTTGAACAACTTTCGGCAGAAGAATTCCCCGCAGATATTTTTATCCTGGACAAGGAAAAGCCGGTTAAGTCTTTCCGGGAATTGCTTGACACTATGAATGGCAAGCCGTTTCTCATTGATTACTGGGGACCATGGTGCGGACCGTGCCGGCATCAGTTCCGGTTTAACGACTCGCTGAAATCATTTTGTGAGAAAAATGGAATTGCAATGGTTTATATTGCTTATGAATATGATCCTGACCGGCAAAAATGGGAAAACTTTATTAAAGCATTCCGGTTAACCGGGTATCACTTTATATCGGATGATCATTTCAAATCCGATTTTGAAAAATATTCAGGGAAAATCACTCGCTTCCCAAGCTATATCATTGTTGATCCTGAAGATAAAATTCTGGAATCTAATGCTGCTTATCCAAGTGAAGGAGATAAGTTATTCAGCCAATTGAAGGATAAATTAAAAAATTAAGACAGTGTTGGCCAGTATCTTTTCAAAAGAGAATTAGAAACCAAAATTGTCATGAACTATTATTATCTTTTATTTTTATAACTAGCCTTCCTTTGAAAACCCGGCCAACTATAATAGTATTGTCATCCACGTCGAATAATACCCGGTAATTTCCTATACGCAACCGATAAGCTGGTTCATATTGGGTAAGCTTTTTCACATTCGAAATGTGAGGAAATTCTTTTAATTCCAATATTTTTTTATGAATTTTCTGCTTTTGCTGGTTAGTTAATTGTTTTAAGTCTTTTATAGCTGACTTGCGAATCTTAATATTCATTTTTCAAATAATCTTCAAAAGGAACTGAGTCTTCTTTTCTTGTCTCTTTTAAAAGTTTCAGATCCTCAAAATCTTCCTTATCAACTATTTCCAGGCCTTCGCTTTTTAAAACCTCTAACAATCCAATAACTTTATCTGCAAGGACGTCATTATATATGTTAATTGTAATTGACTTCATAATGAATAATTATTAATACAAATTTACAAAAAATCTTCACTTCCACCGAAGTTGAGACCATATAAAAGAATACCCGATATTCTTTAACAGTTAATTCCAAGTTTGAAAAAATCTTCATCAAAAGGCACCATCCAAACATACTCCAGTGGTATTTCCGGGTAGGTTTCTATAAATTTACGGTATTTGCTTTTTTTGATCAAAGCCTTATCGAATTTGGCTTCTATGGCTTTAGGGTTAGCAATGCCCGGCAAAACAAAATCCACTTCCTGCCCTGATGTGGTTCGCCAATAATAGACGGAATCTGCATTGTACTTCTCAATCAATTGCCTGAAAACCATATTCTCCCAAAGCTCTCCTTTATCAGCCCTGATGTTGGGTGATTGAAAATTTTCCAACAGGCAGTTTCGCATTCCCGTATCCATAAAATAAACCTTGGGCATTTTTATCAGCTCTTTCCGTAAATTTTTAAAAAATGGCCTGATCAAAGCAATGTGAAAACATTTCTGCATAACCTCAAGATAATTGGATACAGTGCTGTTCTGAATGCGCAATGTATTTGCCAATTCATTTACATTGACTAAGTTTCCGGTTTGGGATGCCATAATTCTCATCAGTGAATAAAATGCTTTATCATTGGAAACACCCGACTCCAAAATATCTCTTTTTAGAAACGAATCCCTCAGTTCACGCAACCGTGCTATTTTTTCATCGGTGTTTAACTCGGTAATTACGGCCGGGTAACCGCCAAAAAGCAGGTAATTTTCCCATTCAACACGCAGATAATCTATTTTACTGCTCTTGCTATTGAGATTTTCTGACAACCTTTTTTTTTCTCCGAGCAGTTCTGGTTTCCCCGATAGTTCCAAATATTCATTAAAAGAGCAGGTGAAAAGCTGAAAAATCCTCTTCCTGCCGGCCAGAGAATCCCTGAAACGGCTATCTAAATAAAATGCGCTGCTTCCCGATGCTACAATTTTTATTTTATCAACATGTTCGTCGTATAAAAGTTTTAAAAAATTGGAGGGATCATCAAGGTATTGTACTTCATCAACAAGAACAATGGTTCTTTTGTTGATGTTTGGTAAATATCCGAGGACATTTAATGGATTTTCATTGAGAACAGAAAGGATTGATTTGTTCTCCAGGTTTAGAAAAACAACGGGAATCCCGTGTTCACTGCAATGTGTTTCTATCTGCCTTAACAGTGTGGATTTACCCGTTTGCCTGGCACCTGTAAGTATGCTAAACTCTTTTTTTTCAAGGTGTGCCAGTAGCTTGTCAAATAGTTTCCTGGGAATCATATTTCTCCTATTTTTATACAAATATATAAAATACCGGATATTTTTATGGGTTTATTGCATAAATCATCGGATATTTTTATGGGTGATATATAAAAATTATCAGATTATGTATACGAGTGTCTGTCCATAAAGTAAAAAGTCTGGATTAAAAAGTTCGCTGACAAGGCTTGCGCAGACCGAAAAATGTGAGTTTACTAATCGTAAATGACCTATTTTGAGGGCAAGCGTAATGCAGTCAGCGGCCTTTATAGACAGACTAAATAATTAACTTTTCTCCATAATTTATAATCTCGTTTATTAATGGAGATCCGGTTTTAAACTCATCCTTTGTAAAAGCATGAGGCTCAATAAGAGTTTCTTCACCGTTTCTGATTATCATCAATTTTACTTCATTTTCAAAAGTCTTACTTTTATCGTCTTCAAATATTATTGCGATATCAATGTCACTATCAGATCGTTGTGAGCCTGTAGCATAAGAG